>NZ_JBHZCY010000212.1:0-9079 GCF_042786665.1 Kitasatospora sp. NPDC059146
GTGTAGCTGGTCGGGTAGTCGCCTGCCTGCTGGAAGGCCGCCGGCGTCTTGACCGGGGTGCAGACCTTGTCGCCGGGCTTGAGGTCGATGAGCCACTGGTAGGTGATCATCGGCTCGTAGAAGGTGATCCCGCCGTCGTAGTTCCCGTACAGGAACGCCTTGGTGAACGGCCGGCCGTGGAACTCCGGGCCGGTGCCGTCGATCAGGTGGTTGCCCATCTTGGCGACGACCGCGCCGAAGTCGGCGTAGTCCGGGGCGGTGTACTTCGCGGGCACGGGCTTGCGCGCGGTGGCGAAGTCGTCGCAGTCGGTCAGGCCGGGGCCGGCGCAGGGGCCGACCCGGATGGCGTCCCGGTCCTTGCGGCTCTGGATGTAGAAGTGGAAGTCGAAGTGCGGGGCGGTGTAGACGCCCTGCGGGTCGTGGCCCTCGGCGTTCCAGTTGACCAGCGCCCAGGTGAACGGCCCGGACTTCTTGGTGTACGTGCCGGGCAGGTCGAACGGGTAGCTCTGGTGGTGGATGCACTCGGTCGCGGGGTCGATCCGGCCGTCCCCGTTGACGTCGTAGCAGTCCTTGCGGTCCGTGGTGTGCGGCTCGGGCAGCCCGGTGAGCGCGGTGCGGTCGAAGACGAAGCCGAGGGCGGTCGGCCGGCCCTTGGAGAACTGCGCGTAGGTGCGCATCCTCCCGTTGCCGACCTTGACGGCCGGGCCGTACTCGGCGCACGGGCCCGCGTAGGCGCCGGCGGTGTCGAGCGCGGAGTCCGCCTCGGCGGAGCCGACGGTGTCGGTGGTCTCGCCGTCGAGGGTGGCCCGGCACACCTGGACGGCCTCGGCGCCCGAGGCGGCCGGCAGCACGGCGACGGTGCCGAGCAGTCCGCAGATCCCCGCGGCGATCCCCGCGGCGGTCAGCCAGGTGCGCTGGGTGCGTCTGTGCGACGGTGACATGGGGTGTTCCTTCCTGAGGGTGCGGCGGCGCCCCGGGGCCGGCCCCGCGCGGGCGGGCCGCGGGCCCCCCCGCCCCGTACCGCCGTGTGGGGTGGGGGTGCCTGTCCGAGGGTCACCGGGGGTTTCCCTGCCGGCGGGTGCGGCGGGGGCGGGGGCGCGCCCGGGGGGGCCCGGCCCGGGCCACCGCCGGGTGGTGGGGCGGGAGGGTCAGCGGGCCTCGGTCGTCGCACCGGCCGCGAAGGACAGGGTGCGCAGGCTGTTGCCGCCGAGGGCCTCGCGCAGGTGGGCCCGGGCGTCCGCGAGCGTGCTGCCCGGGCCGAGCACCGCCGGGACGGCCGCCGGGTCGACCGCGACGGTGTGCCGGGCCGTGGCGACCGGGCGGCCCCGGGCGTCGGTGCCGAAGGTCCACAGCCCGCTGTGGCCGAGCAGCAGGGCCGGCGGGGCGGACTGCTTGTAGGCGATCCACTCCGGCTCCTGGCAGACCCGCCAGGACGCGGTGCGGTGGGTGGCGCCGTCGGCGGTGCGGGTGACCATCTCCAGCCGCTGGACGCCGGGTTCGGGCTCCTCCAGGGCCACCTCGTCGACGTGCGGGAGGAGTTCGGCCCAGCGGTCGGCCCGGTCGACGAACGCGAAGGCCTCGGCCGCCCCGACGGTCAGCTCGACCTCGTCGGTGAAGCTGAACACCACCTCGTCCACCGGGTGCCCGAGCTCGGCGACCCGGGCCAGCGCGCCGAGTTCGGACGGGCTGTTGCGGTCCACGGCCCGGGTGATCCACTCGGCCTGCTCCGGGTCGTCGTCCACCGCGGTGAACGCGTGCCGGAGCACCACCTCGGTGTGCCCGCCGGGGAGTTCCAGGAACTCCCAGCTGCCGCCCATCGAGGCCACCGGCGCCCGGCTGACCTCCTGGCGGAAGTCGATCCGGCGGGTGACCGGGTCCAGCACGCGCCGGGAGGTCCAGTTGCTCACCGCGCCGTTGAGCACGGCCCAGATCCGGAACCGCTCCCGGTCGCCGGTGTGCTCCAGGTGCTGGACGTGCACGGTCGGGCCGAACACGGCCGGCCACCGGGTGACGTCCGCGACCAGCTCGTACAGGGCGGCCGGCGGCGCGGCGACGGTGCGCCGGTGCTCGGTGGTGCGGATCCGGTGGTTCGCTTCGCGTCCGTTCCCGGACGGGACTTCCTGCACGGTGCTCTCCTCGACTCGCCGGGCGGTGGTCAGCGGACGGCCGGGCGGGCGCCGTTGACCACGGCGAGCAGCGCGGCCGGGGTGTCGGCGTCGGCGAACGCGTCGCCCGGGAACGTGACGCCGAGCTCCCGCTCGATCCGGGAGGCGGTCTCCATCAGGGCCAGCGAGTCGTAGCCGAGGTCCTCGAACGGGGTGTCCAGGGTGTTCTCGTCGAGGACCGGGCCGTCGCCCTCACCCGCGCAGGCCACCAGGATGCGGCGCAGGTCGGTGACGGTCATGGGAGTGGTCATGGGTCTCTCCTCGGAGGTGTGGTCGGGGGTGGTGCGGGCGCCGCTCAGCGGCCGGGGGCGGTGACGACCAGGGCCGCGTTGAAGCCGCGGTGGCCCCGGGCCAGCACCAGGGCGGCGCGCACCCGCAGCGGGCGGGCCTCGCCGCGCACCGGGTCCAGGCCGTACTCCTGCGGCACGTGGGTGGTGTGGGCGGTCGCCGGGACGACGCCGTCGCGGATCGACAGCAGGGCGAGCGCGGTGTCCACCGGGCCGCCGCCCGCCGCGAGCCGCCCGAACAGCGACTTGGGGGCGGTGACGGGTACGCCGTGCGGGCCGAAGACCGCAGTGATCGCCTCCGCCTCGGCCCGGTCGGCCGCCGGGCTGCCGGCCGCGTCGGCGAACACGACGTCGATGTCGGAGGGGAGCAACCCGGCGTCGGCGATGGCCAGTTCGGCCGCGCGCCGCAGCCCCGGAGGTCGGCCGGAGCCGGGCCGGGGGTCGAAGGTCGCCGCGTACCCGGCGAGTTCGCCGAGGACCCGCGGCGCCCCGCGCCGGGCGGCCGAACCGGCGTCCTCGATGACGAGCATGGCGCCGCCCTCACCGGGCAGGTGCCCGGAGGCGTCCCGGTCGAAGGGCAGGAACGCGCGGGTCGGGTCCGACACCGGGCTGGTCCGGCCGCCCGACAGCTGGGCGGCCCAGCCCCACGGGTCGAACGCGGAGTCCACGCCGCCGCTGAGCATCAGCGCGGTGCCCTGGCGGATGCCGCGCCGGGCGTGGCCGAGGGCGTCCAGCCCGCCCGCCTGCTCGCCGACCAGCGCCGCCGAGGGGCCGCGCATCTTGTGGCGGATGGAGATCTGGCCGGTGTTCACGGCGTAGAACCAGGCGAAGGACTCGTAGACGCTGACGAACTCCGGGCCCTGCTTCCACAGCTTCCGGAACTCGCGGTGGGTGAACTCGAAGCCGCCCTGGGCGGTCGAGGTGCAGACGCCCTGCGCGTAGTCGGACAGGCTGTCCGGATCCAACTCCGCGTCCGCCAGGGCCTGTTCGGCGGCGACCAGGGCGTAGCGGGAGGACACGTCGGTCTGCGGGAGCAGTCGGCCCGGCAGCAGGGCCGTCGCGTCGAAGTCGCGGATCTCACCGGCCAGCCGGGTCCGCAGGCCGGTGGTGTCCAGCCGGGTGAGTTCGCCGATGCCGTGCCGGCCGGCCAGTGTGGCGGCCCAGAAGGCCTCGGTGCCGAAGCCGTTGGGGGCCAGCACGGCGAGGCCGGTGACGACGGGGGCGGCCGTGGCGGTGGTGGCGGCGGAGCCGGTGGCGGGGGTGGAGAGGGTGGCGGGGGTGCTCACGCGGCGGACTCCAGACGTCGCAGGACCATCGCGCTCTGGAATCCGCCGAAGCCGCTGCCCACGGTGAGGACGTTGTCCACCCGCAGCTCGCGTGCCGTCAGCGGGACGTAGTCCAGGTCGCACTCCGGGTCCGGGGTGTGCAGGTTCGCGGTCGGCGGGACGACGTTGTGCTCGATCGCCAGGACGGAGGCGGCGATCTCGATCGCGCCGATCGCCCCGAGCGAGTGCCCGATCATGGACTTGATCGAGCTCACCGGCACCTCGTAGGCGTGGGCTCCGAGGCTGCGCTTGAACGCCGCGGTCTCGTGCCGGTCGTTCTGCTTGGTGCCCGAGCCGTGCGCGTTGACGTAGTGCACGCCGGTCGGGTCGAGCCGGGCCTCGTCGAGGGCGAGCCGGATGGCCTCGGCCATCTCGCGGCCGTCCTTCTTCAAGCCCGTCATGTGGTACGCGTTGCAGCGGGTCGCGTAGCCGCCGACCTCGGCGTGGATGTGCGCGCCGCGGGCCAGGGCCGACTCCAGCGACTCCAGCACGAACATCGCGGAGCCCTCGGCCAGCACGAAGCCGTTGCGGGAGTCGTCGAACGGGCGGGAGGCGTGCTCGGGGTCGTCGTTGCGGGGCGTGGTGGCCTTGATGGCGTCGAAGCAGGCCACCACGATCGGCGACACCGGGGTGTCGGCGGCGCCGGCGAGCACCACGTCGGCGGAGCCCTCGCGGATCAGCTGGACGCCGTAGCCGACCGAGTCCAGACCGGAGGTGCAGCCGTCCGAGACCAGGGTGACCGGCCCCTCGGCGCCGACCTCCCAGGCGATCTCGGCCGGCATCGCGCCGGGGCTGAAGTAGTCGAACATGTGCGGGGACAGGTAGTCGTGGTCCACCTGCCAGTCCCGGCCGGCGCCGGACAGCACCAGGTACTCGCGCTCCAGGCTGGTCGCGGCGGCCACCGCGCTGCCGAGGCTCACGCCGATCCGGTGCGGGTCGAGCGAGGCGAAGTCCAGTCCGCTGTCGGCGACGGCCTCGCGGGTGCAGGCGACGGCGAACTGGGTCGCCCGGTCCATCCGGCGCAGCTCGCGCGCCCCCAGGCCCTCCAGCTGCGGGTCGAAGTCGACCTCGCCGGCGATCCGCGAGCGGAACGGGGCCGGGTCGAAGAAGGAGATGCGGCGGGTCGCGGTGCGGCCCTCGGACAGCAGGCTCCAGAACTCCTTGGTCCCGGTGCCGCCCGGTGCCCGCACCCCCATGCCGGTGATCACCACCCTTCGGGTCATCGTCCTGCTCCTTCACGGCCTCGATTGCTGCGGACCATGGACGGTCCTCCTTCCGAATGGGAACGGGCCCTGGGGCCCGTCTTCGGACCCGGGGGCCCTGGAACGGCAACAGCGTGCGAGCGGTGCCTCAAGCCGCACTCGAAGCGGCCTTGACGCCTGGTCAGGCCGAAGGTGCCGGTCCGGGCGCTGTGGCGGTCGTCGAGCCCGGCTCTAGCGGGGGCTGGGAGCTTGGCCGGGCCTGCGCCCGTCGCACGCCCCCGACATCCGTCCGACCACCCCGGGAGCCCGTCATGCCCGCCCAGGACCCCACGCTGGAGGAAGTCGCCGCGGGCGTCTTCGCGTACGTGCAGCCCGACGGCGGCTGGTGCCTGAACAACGCCGGGCTGGTCGCGACGGGGGACGGCGCGGTGCTGATCGACACCGCGGCCACCGAGGCCCGCGCCCTGGCCCTGCGCGCGGCCGTGCTGGGGGTCTGCGCGACGCCGCCGGGGCTGCTCGTCAACACCCACTCGCACGGCGACCACAGCTTCGGCAACGCGCTGTTCCCGGAGGCCGCGGTCGTCTCGCACGAGAACGCCCGGCGGGAGGCGCTCGCCGCCGGACTGCACCTGACCACGCTGTGGCCCGGCGTCTCCTGGGGCGACCTCACCGTGCGGGCCGCCGACCTCACCTTCGCCGGCCGGACCTCACTGCACCGCGGGGACGTACGGATCGAGCTGCTGCACTTCGGGACGGCGCACACCACCGGGGACACCGCCGTCTGGCTGCCCGACCACGGGGTGCTGCACACCGGGGACCTGGTGATGGCGGGCGTCACCCCGTTCTTCCCGATGGGCTCGCTGGCCGGCTCGCTGCGGGCCGTCGAGGAGCTGCGGGCGCTCGGCGCGAGGACCGTCGTGCCCGGGCACGGGCCGGTCGGCGGCCCCGAACTCCTGGACGCCACCGAGGACTACCTGCACTACGTGCGGGACCTCGCGGCCGCGGGCCGCCGGGCCGGCCGCTCGCCGCGGGAGACGGCCGCCGCGCACGGCCCCGGGCCGTTCGCGGCGCTGCTCGACGCGGAGCGCCTGCTGCCGAACCTGCACCGCGCCTACCTGGAGGACGCCGACCCCGGCTCGGAGAGCACCGTGGACATGGGCGCGCTCTTCGCCGAGATGGTGGAGTACTGCGGCGGACTGCCGGCCTGCCACGCCTGACGGGCCCCGGCCGCGCTCCGCCACCCCGGCAGGTATGCGTGACATGAGCTCAACTATCCTGCTGCCATGGGACCTTTGAAGCCTGATGTAGCGCAGTTGGTGATCGGACTCGTCTGCTTCTTCCTGATCTTCGGGATCCTCGGGGCGGTGCTGCTGCCGCGGATCGAGAAGGTGCTGGGGGAGCGGCGGGACGCCACCGAGGGGGGTGTCGAGCGGGCCGAGGAGGCGCGGGCGGAGGCCCAGCGGATATATGAGGAGTTCCAGGCGGAACTCCTCGCCGCGCGGCACGAGGCGGCGGCGATCCGGCAGACCGCCACCGAGGAGGGGGCGGCGCTGATCGCGCGGCTGCGGGCCGAGGGGCAGGCGCTGCGGGACGGGATGCTGGCCGAGGCGCAGGTGCAGCTGGCGGCGGACCGGGTGCTGGCCGAGGCCGAGCTGCGGGAGGACGTGATCCGGCTGGCCGGGGAGCTGGCGGGGCGGGTGATCGGCGAGCCGGTCGCCGAGCTGCCGCGGACCCGGGCGATCGCCGACGAGTTCTTCGCCGCGCAGGACGCCGGGGCCGGCGCCCGGGCCGTTGCGCCGGGAGTCCGCCGGGCCCCCGCTGCGCATGCGTACGCCCGGGCGCGGGGCCGTGCGTAAACGGGGATTTCAGTATGTACCGGCCCTGCGCACGCGTGGTCGAATGACCGGGTAGTCGCTGGTGCCGGGGGCAGGCGGCCGGCCCGGGCGGGGTACCGGAAATCCCGGGGCATCCCTTCGCGCACGGGCCGGAAATACCTCGTCCTGACAGAACCTGGCAGACCGAGGAAAAAGAGGTAACCGTGGCCGAGCATTTCCTTTCCGCCTATCTCACGCCGCCGGGGCCGGGTGCGGTCTTCTCGGTCCGGCACGACCAGAACGTCGCGCTGTGGCGCCGGGACGGGGCGGACGTCGAACTCGTCCGGGTCTGGGAACTGGAGCGGGTCAGCGGGCAGAAGCACCATTTCTGGCCGCTGTACACCGAGGGCCGCTCGGCGGCCTTCCTGTCGGCGCTGCTCGCCGAGGAGGGGCTGACCCTCGACGACGTCACCGCCACCTGGGGCACGCCCGGCCTGCCCAAGGCGCAGCCGGTGCCGAAGCCGGCCGGGGCGGAGGACTTCCCGCTGCACAGCCTGGCGCACCTGTTCAGCGGCGTGCTGCGGGACGTCCCGCTGTTCCGCGAGGGGCAGATCGTCGGCCTGGCGATCGACGCGCTGCCCGACTACGCCCAGGAGAGCCGCCCCAACCCGTACTGGTACGCGGGCTGCGTGGTGAAGCAGGGCCGGATCACCTTCGAGCCGGTGGAGTCCCCCGGGCCGCTGTACACCGCGGCCGAGACGGTGTTCGGGCTGGAGCCGGGCTCGCTGATGGCGCTCGCCTCCGCCTCGACGGCCGCGATCGAGTTCGACGCCGAGGCCGCGATCGCCGGCGTCACCTTCTTCGGCGGCTCGGCGACCCAGCCCTGGAAGGCCGCCCACGACCTGGTGCGCTCGGTGGTGGACGCGGCCGAGGAGCAGCTCGCCGACGCGGAGCTGGACGACTCGCTCAGCCGTGAGGACCACCTGCGCAGCGCCGTGATGAAGGTGATCCAGCGCTGCTGCGAGGGCGTCGCGATCCGCAACGTGGAGCGGCTGTTGGAGGTCGGCGGCATCCGCGCCGAGGACACCCACCTGGCCACCACCGGCGGCTACGCGCTCAACTGCCCCACCAACACCCTGCTGATGGACCGCTTCGGCTTCCGCGGCCTGGTCACCCCGCCGTGCGCCAACGACTCCGGCCAGGGCATCGGCCTGGGCCTGCTCGGCCTGTACGGGGCCGGCGCCCTCGACGGCGCCGGGCTGCGGATCACCTCCCCGTACTACGGCCGGGACGTCCTGGACACCGAGGAGGCGCTGGCCGAGTTCGCGCCGTGGATCGTCTCGGTGACGGACTTCGAGGACGAGCGCTTCGTCGCCGACGTCTCGGACGGCGTGGTCGCCTGGGTGGACGGCCGGGCCGAGCTCGGTCCGCGCGCGCTGGGCCACCGCAGCCTGCTCGGCGACCCGCGGTCGCCGAAGGTCAAGGACCTGCTGAACGAGGTCAAGCGGCGCCAGTGGTGGCGGCCGGTCGCGCCGATGGTGATGGCCGAGCACGCGGGCGACTGGTTCGCCTCCGACCGCGAGTCGCCGTACATGCTGGAGGCCGTGCAGGTCCGGCCGCAGGTGCGGGAGCTGGTGCCCGCGATCGTCCACCTGGACGGCTCGGCCCGGCACCAGACCGTCACCGCGGCGTCCAACCCGCGGCTGCACCGGGCGCTGGACGCCTTCCGGGCCGCGACCGGGGTGCCGATCCTGTGCAACACCTCGCTCAACGACAAGGCCGAGGCGGTCGTCGACCAGGCCGCGCAGGCGCTCAACCTCTGTGTCCGCAAGGGCGTTCCGGTGCTCTACCTGAGCGGGCGGCGGGTCGAGCTGCGGGCCGAGCCGGTGCCGACCGCCGGGGTGCCGGCGCCGGTGGCCCCGACCGAGCCGCGGCCGCGCGCCCTGGAGCACTTCGCCGGGCAGGAGGCGGACCGCGACGCGCTGTGGCAGGGCTGGCTGGACGCCGGCTACACCGTCGAGGGCATGTACCACCTCTCGCGCAGCCACCAGCTGCGCGCCGAGCGGGAGTTGTCCACGCCGGAGCGGGTCAACCTGCTGGCGGCGTACCGGGCGAAGGTGGACCCGTCGTTCTCCGGGCTGGTGGACAACTTCGTCCGTACCCACGGGCCGGGCGGCTCCTTCGTCGACCCGTCCACGCTGACCGGGGCGTTCGGGGTGATCAACCCGCTGCGCAAGGGCCGCTGAGCCGTCGGGGAAAGGGTCGGGGGGTGGGGCTTTTCGAAGC
>NZ_JBHZCY010000213.1:0-8926 GCF_042786665.1 Kitasatospora sp. NPDC059146
GCGGAAGGGCGGACGGCCCGCCGCCCTTCCGCCGCACCCGGCAGGCACGGCACGTCCGCAGCACCCGGCGAGCCCGCCCCTCCCCCCGGTACGCCGAACGCCCCCGCATCCCCGCCGCCTCTCACTCGTTGGCCCCTACGTGTACAGCTACGACGTCTCCGCACCCGCCGGACGGTCGGCCACCGCCCCCCGCTCGATCCCGGGCATGCGCCCGTCGTACGACGCGGAGCACCCGCACTCGACGACCCCGATCTACGACGAGCTGTACTCCGAGTACCGACGGCTGTTCCGCGCCCTGCCCGGCGACCGCTCGGGCGAGGAGGATCTGAGGTTCACCGGCTTCGCGGTCCGCGACGGCCACCCGCTGCTCGGCGAGCAGCGCCCGTACCCGTCGGCGCAGCAGCAGGCCTTCCACACCTACGCGGGCCAGCCCTCCGGCCTCCCCCAGTTCATGCCGACGCAGTCGCACCACACCCCCACCCAGCACCACATCCCCCAGCACCACGCGCACACCCAGCACCACGCGCACACCCAGCACCACGCCCCCCAGCACCACGCGCACGTCCACCCCCAGCACCAGCACCAGCACCACCCCCAGCACCAGCCGACCCCCCACCCCGAGCCCATGGCCGCCATGGCCGCCACCGCCGCCACCAGCGACGGCCACGGCCAGGCCGGCCCCCCGGCTCCCCAGTTCACCAACGGCCAGGGCTGGGTCGCCGCCGGCTACCTCGGCGCGGTCCAGCACACCGTGCCCGCCCCGCCGCCGGCCCCGTCCCCGCTGCTGGGCACGGCCACCGGCCTCGCCACGGCCCCCGCCCCGACCGGCGGCCGCCACCGCCAGATGCTTTCGCTCCCCCCTGGCCGCACCGGCGACCACCACTGACGGGCGACCCCCGCCCGGCCCCCGCCCGTCCCCGACCGGCCCCCGCCCGTCCCCGACCGCGGCCTGAGCAAGCAGCCGAACCGTCGGTCGGCGCACACCACCGGCAGCGGAAACGCCCGAGGGCCCCGCCACCACCGGTGACGGAGCCCTCCAGCTCGTACAGCTACAGCTGCGACCTACTTCTTCTTGTTGTTGCGCTTCTCCCGCACCCGCACCGAGATCGAGATCGGCGTCCCGACGAAGCCGAACTCCTCCCGCAGACGACGCTCGATGAAGCGCCGGTACCCCGCCTCCAGGAAGCCCGAGGCGAACAGCACGAAGCGCGGCGGACGGATGCCCGCCTGGGTGCCGAACAGGATGCGCGGCTGCTTGCCGCCGCGGATCGGGTGCGGGTGGGCGGCGACCAGCTCGCCGAGGAAGGCGTTCAGGCGCGCGGTGGTGATGCGGGTCTCCCAGCCGTCCAGCGCGGTCTCGATCGCCGGGACGAGCTTCTCCATGTGCCGGCCGGTCTTGGCCGAGACGTTGACCCGCGGGGCCCACTGCACCTGGACGAGGTCGCGCTCGATCTCGCGCTCCAGGTAGTAGCGGCGCTCCTCGTCGAGCTGGTCCCACTTGTTGTAGGCGACGACGACGGCGCGCCCGGCCTCGACGGCCATCGAGATGATCCGGGTGTCCTGCTCGGCCAGGGTCTCGCTGGCGTCGATCAGGACGACCGCGACCTCGGCCTTCTCCAGCGCGGCGGAGGTGCGCAGCGAGGCGTAGAAGTCGGCGCCGGCGGTCAGGTGGACCCGGCGGCGGATACCGGCGGTGTCCACGAACTTCCAGGTCTTGCCGCCGAGTTCGATCATCTCGTCGACCGGGTCACGGGTGGTGCCGGCCAGCTCGTTGACGACCACCCGCTCCTCGCCGGCGACCTTGTTCAGCAGGCTGGACTTGCCGACGTTGGGCCGGCCGATCAGCGCGATCCGGCGCGGGCCGCCGGGGGCGGCGTCGCCGAAGGTCTGCGCCGGGGCCTCGGGCAGCGCGTCCATGACGGCGTCCAGCAGGTCGCCGGAGCCGCGGCCGTGCAGGGCGGAGACCGGGAAGGGCTCGCCCAGGCCCAGCGACCACAGGTAGGCCGCCTCGGCCTCGGTGGACGGGCCGTCGACCTTGTTGGCGCACAGGACGGTCGGCTTGCCGGCCCGGCGGATGAGCTTGATCAGGGCTTCGTCGGTGTCGGTGGCGCCGACGGTGGCGTCCACGACGAACAGGACCGCGTCGGCCTGCTCGATGCCCAGCTCGGCCTGCGCGGCGACCATGGCGTCGATGCCGAGGACGTCGATCTCCCAGCCGCCGGTGTCGACGACCTTGAAGCGGCGGCCGTTCCAGCTGGCCTCGTAGGTGACCCGGTCACGGGTGACGCCCGGCTTGTCCTCGACGACGGCCTCGCGGCGGCCGATGATGCGGTTCACCAGGGTCGACTTGCCGACGTTCGGGCGGCCGACGACGGCCAGCACCGGCAGTCGGACGTGCTCGGCGCCGTCCTCGCCCTCGAAGCCGTCGAGGTCGAAGCCCTCCTCGGCCGCGAGGGCCATGTACTCGGCGTAGTCGGCGGCGTCCAGCTCGCCGGGCCCGGCGGAGTGGTCTGCGGTCATGTTCGTCTGTTCCGTTTCCCGGCGCGGCCCTTCCCAGGGGCGTGCCGTGCGTACCTGCCCCGCTGGGGCAGCGCGATGGTTTCCTCCGCGGCACCTGACGGCCCGCGGTTCGTTCGATGGTCGGCCGGTCGTTCGAAGACCGGCCGTACCGGTCAGACCGACGACAGCCCGGCCCGCTCCTCCACCAGGGCGGTGATCCGGCCGATCACCTGCTCCAGGGTGAGCTCGCTGGTGTCCACCAGCACCGCGTCCGCGGCCTGGGTCAGCGGCGCCGTCTCCCGGGAGGAGTCGGCCGCGTCGCGGCGCGCGAGGTCGGCGGCCATCGCGGTGATGGTCGCCTCGTCCACGCCCTTGGCCCGCAGCTCGGCCGCCCGGCGCGCGGCCCGGGCCGACTCGGAGGCGGTCAGGAACACCTTGACGGTGGCCTGCGGGAACACCACGGTCCCCATGTCCCGGCCCTCGGCGACGATGCCGCGCTCGGCGACCTCGGCGCAGCCGCGCTGCAGCTCCACCAGCCGGGCCCGCACGGCCGGCACCGCGGCGACCGCGCTGACCTGCGCCGTCACCTCGGGGCCCCGGATCGGGCCGGAGACGTCCTGACCGTCCACCGTGATGGTCGGCCCGTCGGCGTCCGTACCGGACACGATGACGGGCTTGCCGCACGCGACGGCCACCGCCTCCGGGTCGTCGACGTCCACGTCGTTGGCCTGCATCCACCAGGTCATCGCCCGGTACATGGCGCCGGTGTCCAGGAAGCTCAGGCCCAGCCGGGCGGCGACCGCCCGCGAGACGGTCGACTTGCCGGAGCCGGAGGGTCCGTCGATGGCGACGACGACCGGGGCGTGCGCTCGGTCGGCAGTGTCCACGGGGCGAACCTCTCTCTGAGCATGCTGAGAACACGGGAGCCGGACGCCTGTGGGGGCGGACGGCCGGGGATTGTCTCCCTCAAGGTTAATGGACCGCGGCCGGACCCCGTCCCGGGCCGATCACCAGTACTCCGCCCCCGCCAACGCACCCGCCAGATCCGGCCCGCGCGACCTCCCCAACTGCACCGTGCCGTCCGGCAGCGGCAAGGCGGCGTACCAATCGTCGTCGCCCGCGCACCGGACCAAGCAGAAGTGGCTGAAGCGGATGAGTGCGACCGCACCCACGGGCCCGCCCTCCCGTCTCTCGACGGTGACGCCGTCCGCCCTCACCAGCTTGGCCCACGGGGACCCGCTGACCTCCCGCACCCGCTCGACCGTCCACCCCGGCGGCAGCTGCGCCGCCGCCAGCGCCGCCTGCTCGTTCGCCGGGTCGACGGGCTCCCGCTGCACCTCCAGCACGGCGTTCCCGAGCCGGGGCCGTACGTACTCGCCGTCCCGCTCGATGCCGAGCACCCCGCCGAGGAAGGCCATCTTCCGGATCCCGGCCGGGGTCTCCCACTGGAACGGCACCTTCGACACGTGCGAGGGGAAGGCGTTCTCCCGGAACCGCCCCCGCCCGTCCCGCCAGCGGAAGTCCGTACGCGGCTCGGGCCCCGAGAGTGTCTGGGTGTGGGCGAAAAAGACGGTGATCCAGCCGGAGACGAAGTCCCCGCCGGACTCCGACTCCCACTTGTACAGCGAACGCCAGAACCCCTCGTCCGCCGGCCCGCCGGCCGCCGTCGCCGCGATCTCCGCCAGCACCGGCCGCAGCCCCGCGAACCAGGGCCCGAGCGCCTCGGGCGACCCGAACCACTCCGCCAGCTCCCCGGCCCTCGCCGCCAGCAGCGCCCAGTCCTCGGCCGTGCCTTCCAGCCGGATCCGCGGGATGCCGCACAGCGTGAGCCAGCGGAATTCGTAGTACGGGCTGACCACGTCCATCAGCGCGACCAGCACCGCGGAGACGTCGTCCGGCGTGGTGGTCGAGAAGGTCGGCTGGAACAGCTCCACCAGCTCGGGCCCGATCTCCTTCGCCAGCGGCCCCCGGACCAGCCTGATCGACCGCGCCCAGTCCGCGTCGGCGCCCAGCAGGCTGTCGTCCCTGACTTCGATGGTCCGCTTCTCACCGGGGGTGGCGCTGAACAGCCCCTCGTACTGCTGAGCGTTCAGCCGTACGTGCAGCGCGATCTCGTGCACCACCGCGTACCAGAGCACGTCCGGCGACAGGCTCAGCGGCAGGTGCTCCGCGAAGGCGGTATGGGCGGCGCGCAGCAGCAGGCTCCAGGTCGGCTCGGGCTCGCCCTCGGGCCGCCGCTCCTCCGGACTGGCCAGCAGCGTCCCGGTGCTGCGGTGCAGCAGCTCGAACTCCCCGCCGACCACCGCCGCCAGGAACCCGTCGTTCCCGGCCTCCGTCAACTCCCCCACATCGCCCGGTACTTGGCCCTCACCGAGCGGAACGTCCACGATCATCGCGACTCCCCCGTCTCCAGCACCGCGTGCCCCAGCCGGGGCCGCAGGAACTCCCCGTCCCGCTCGATCCCGAGCACCCCGCCGACCAGCACCATGGACCGCTCGACGCCCAGGAGGTCCCAGACGAACGGCACCGTGGACAGGTGCGAGGGGAAGTCGTTCACCGCGAAGGCGTCCCGGTGGTACGAGGTGCCCGCGGCCTCGCGCCAGCAGAAGGTCTGCCGCAGCCGGGGCCCGTCCGGGGTCTGGGTGTGGGCGAAGAAGGCGGTGAGCCAGCCGGTCACCAGCGGGCCGCCGGACACCGACTCCCACTTGTACAGCGAACGCCAGAAGCCCTCGTCCACCGGGCCGCCCGCCGCCGTCGCGGCGATCTGCGCCAGCACCGGGCGCAGCCCGTCGAACCACGGCACCAGCCAGTCGAAGCGCTCCGCCAGCGCGTCCACCCGGCCTGCGAGCAGCGCCCAGTCCCCGGCGGTGCCCTCCAGCCGGATCCGCGGGATGCCGCAGCGGGTCTCCCAGCGGAAGTCGTAGTAGGGGCTGACCACGTCCATCAGCGCGACCAGGGCCGAGGCCTCGTCGTCCGGCGTGGTGGTGGAGAAGGCCGGCCGGAACAGCTCGACCACCTCCGCGCCGAGGGCCGCCACCAGGGGCTCCCGGACCAGCCGGACCGACCGGGCCCAGTCGGCGCCCCCGCCCAGCAGCGAGTCGTCCCGCACCACGAGCGCCCGCGAGCGGTCCGCCGCGCCGAACAGCGCCCGGTAGCGCGGCGGGTACATCCGTACGTGCACCGCGACCTCGTGCACCACCGCGTACCAGAGCACGTCCGGCGACAGGCTCAGCGGCAGGTGGTCGGCGAAGGCCGTGTGGGCGGCGCGCAGCAGCAGGCTCCAGGTCGGCTCGGGCTCGCCGGGCTCCGGTGCGGAGAACTCCGGCCGGACCGGCTGCGGCCGGGGCCGCTCGACCATCGCCGCCACGCTGCGGTGACGGACCAGGAAGTCCCCGCCCACCACCGCCCGCAGGAAGCGCTCGTTCCCGAGGTCCACCGGCTCGCCCGCGAACCCGTGCCGGGTCTCCCCCAGCGGCAACTCGATGATCACGCCCACTCCCCCTCCCCGCCCGCTCCCCCGTACCACCCCGACCCGAACCACCAGGCCCCGGACACGGCCCCGACCCGAACAGCGCCCCGCCCGGACACCGCCCCACCCGGACACCGCCCGGGAGCGTCAGTCCCGGACGCTCCACCCGCTCGCGCGCAGCGCCGCCGTGAGCCGCTTGACCGCCGTCGGCGCCACCGACAGCTGGACGAAGCCGACCTGCTGCCCGTCCGAGTGCTCGATCAGGACGTCCTCGATGTTGACCCCGGCCTCGCCGACCTCCCCGAACAGCCGGCCCAGCTCGCCCGGCTGGTCGCCGAGGACGACCGCGACGGTCTCGTACCGGGTGGGCGGGGCGCCGTGCTTGCCGGGGATGCGGGCCTGGCCGGTGTTGCCGCGCCGCATGACCGCCTCGATGCCCTCGGCACCGGAGCGGCGCATACCCTCCTCCTCGGCCTCCAGGGCACGCAGCGCGGTGACGGTCTCGCCGAGGTCGTTGGCGACCTCGGCGAGCACGTCGGCGACCGCGCCCGCGTTGGCCGACAGGATGTCGACCCACATCCCGGGGTTCGAGGCGGCGATCCGGGTCACGTCGCGCACGCCCTGGCCGGAGAGCCTTATGGCCGTCTCGTCGGCGTGCTCCAGCCGGGCCGCGACCAGCGAGGAGACCAGCTGCGGGGCGTGCGAGACCAGGGCCACGGCCCGGTCGTGGGCCTCGGCGTCCATCACGATCGGCACCGCGCCGCACAGCGCGACCAGCTCCAGCGCGGCGTTGAGCGTGTCGGTGTCGGTGTCGGCGGTCGGGGTGAGCACCCAGGGGCGGCCCTCGAACAGGTCGGCGCGGGCGGCCAGCGGGCCGGAGCGCTCGCGGCCGGCCATCGGGTGGCTGCCGATGTAGTGGACGGTGTCCAGGCCCAGCGTGGCGATCTCGCTGCCCGGGCCGGACTTCACGCTGGCCACGTCGGTGTACCAGTGCGCCAGGTTGCGGCGCTGGCAGTCCGCGAGGACCTTGCCGACCAGGGCCGGCGGGACGGCGATGATCGCCAGGTCGACCGGGCCCTCGGCCGGTTCGGTGATGCCGGCGCCGAGCGACTCGGCGGTGCGGGCGGCGTCCGGGTCCGCGTCCTCCAGATGGACGGTCAGCCCGCGTGCGGCCAGGGCCAGGGCTGCGGAGGTGCCGATCAGTCCGGTGCCGACGACGACGGCAGTGCGCATGGCGGGTGGCTCTCCTCGATCACGGTTTCTCGACGGGACGGTTCACACGGGCGGTGCTCGACGAACGGGCGGTGCTCAGCGGGTGCCGGAGGGCGCGACGAAGTACCGGAGCCGACCGGGCGCGCCCGCGCCCCATCCTCCCACCCGACGCCCCCCGCCGACCCCCGACCCCGCCAACCGTCACGCCCCGGCAACCAACGCCCCCGCTGACCGCCACGCCCCGGCAACCGCCACCCACCCGGCAACCACCGCGCCCCGCGCCCCGTCCCACCCAGTGCACACGCCGTGCCCCGGGAAATCCGGCGACGCCCGGCCCCCGGCGGGGCAGACTGGCCGCCCGGGGGACAGGCGGGGCGAGCCGCGGCACACCGGTCCACGGGACCACCGGGCCACGGGACTCCCGGGCCTCGGGACCACCGGACGCGAACGAAGGGGATGCGCATGGACGATCGACACAGCAGCCACACCGGGCCGTCGAAACGGCCGGCCGTACCGGCCCACCCGTCGGCCCTCGACTCCGTCGTGGTGTACGCCGAGGGCGCGGTGTGCCGGCGCCGGGCCACCGTCCCCCTCCCCCCGGACGGACGGCTGCGGCTGACCGGCCTGCCCGACTCGCTGCGCGCCGATTCGCTGCGCGCCCGGGTGCTGTCCGGACCGGCCGGCACCACGGTGGTCGAGGCCCGCCTCGAAACGCTCGCCGAGCTCCACGAGCCCGATGAACTCCCGCAGATGCAGCGCGAGTTGGACGAGGCCATGGAACACCAGGGCGCCCTGAACGAGCGCCACCGGCTGGTCCTGGCCGCGATCGCCGAGACCGCCGCGCTGCGCGCCGTCCCGCCCCAGCGCCGCCCCGACGAGCCGCTGCGCCGCACCCCGGCGGACGCCTGGCTGGAGCTCGCCGACTTCGTCGACGAACGGCTGGCCCGGCTCCAGGAGCGCTCCGAGCAGCTCACCCGGGAGATCGAACTCGCGGACCACGAGCGCCAGTTGGCCGCCGACCGGCTGGACCGCGCGTCCACCGCCGACCGCACCGAGCCGGTCGGCACCACCAGAACCGTCCTGCTCACCCTCACCACCGGCACCCCCGACGCCAACGCCCCCGAAACCGCCTCCGAAACCACCGCCCCCGACCGGATCGAACTGGAGCTGGAGCTGGAGTACGGCGTCCCCACCGCCCGCTGGGTGCCCGCCTACCGGCTCAGCCACCGCACCGGTGCCGACACCGCCCAGCTGGTCCTGCGCGCCGCCGTCGCCCAGCACACCGGCGAGGACTGGACGGGCGTCCGGCTCGCCCTGTCCACCGCCGACCTCGACCGCCGCACCGACCTCCCCCGACTCGCCTCCCTCCGGATCGGGCGCAGCCAGCCCGCCCCGCCGCCCTCCGGCTGGCGCGAGCCCCCGGCCGGCCTGTCCGACCTCTTCACTGGCTACGACGCGGCCACGGCCGACCGCCCCGCCCGCCGCCCTCGCCGCCGCAAGGTCCCGCTCCCGGTCCCGCCCGGCGCACCCGGGCCCGGCCGCCGCTTCTCGGCCCGGCGCGGCGGCGCCCGCCCGGACGGGCCCCGCGCCGAGGTCCTCGCGGACGAGGCGGCGCCCGCCGGCCCGTCCGGCGGCGGAATGCTCAGCGTCCCGGAGCGCCGGCACTCATGGGAGCCTCCTCATCCGTCCTTCGGTGGTCGCAGCCCACGATGCCGGGGCGGACCGTCGGCGTCGAAGGGATTGACT
>NZ_JBHZCY010000214.1:0-8722 GCF_042786665.1 Kitasatospora sp. NPDC059146
GAAGCTAAGCCTCACAGCGCCGATGGTACTGCAGGGGGGACCCTGTGGGAGAGTAGGACGCCGCCGAACAATCATTCAGAAAAGGCCCTGCCGGGTGAACCCGGCGGGGCCTTTTCGCGTTTCCGGCCGTTCGGTGTGCGGCGGAAGCGGAGTAGGCCGCCGGGGCGGGAAGTTGACTGGACAACAGTTGGCCGAAAGCTCACGTGGCGTTCGCCGTCGCACTGTGTACGGCCCGTGTGCGCTGCCTTATGTTCGAGCCTTCTCGGAACACCCATGCATGGCACGACTGGGAAGGACATCACGTGGCCTCCATCGACAGGCGCCGTTTCCTCCAGCTGGGCGGCGCGTCCGCCGCTGCCGCGGGCTTCGGCGTCTTGCCGCCCGCGGTCGGCAAGGCGCTGGCCCTGCCCGCGATCAGCCGGACCCGCTCGATCAAGGACGTCGAACACGTCGTCATCCTGATGCAGGAGAACCGTTCCTTCGACCACTACTTCGGCACCCTCCGCGGCGTGCGCGGGTTCGACGACCCGCGTCCCACGGCTCTGCCCGACGGCCGGCCGAACTGGCACCAGCCCGCCGCCGCGGTGAAGACCGGGCGCTACCACGACCGCGGCCTGCCGGCCTCCGAGAAGGAGGTGCTGCCCTGGTACATCGACCCCAGGAACACCACCGAGCACCAGGCCGGGACGGACCACGGGTGGAGCAGCGGTCACCTCGCCTGGAACGAAGGGCGCCACGACCAGTGGGTGAACCAGAAGCAGGACGTCATGACGATGGGGCACCTCAAGCGTCAGGACCTCCAGTACCACTTCGCCCTCGCCGACGCGTTCACCGTCTGCGACTCGTACTTCTGCTCCGTCCACGCCGACACCGCGCCCAACCGCATCTACCTGTGGACCGGCACCAGCGACCCGCGCAACGCCTACGGCCGCAAGCCCAACGGGCCCGGCCTGGAGGAGCGCAACGGCAAGAACGGCTACACCTGGACGACGTACCCCGAGCGGCTTGAGCAGGCCGGGGTCAGCTGGAAGCTGTACCAGGGCGGTTCCGGTGAGCCGGGCACCCCGACGGACAACTACACCGACAACTCGCTGATGTTCTTCGAGCGTTACCAGGTCGCCGAGGGCGCCTCCGGTCCGCTGGTGGAGAAGGGCGCGACCGACCACACGCTCAAGGAGTTCCGGGCCGACGTCCAGAACGGCCGGCTGCCGCAGGTCTCCTGGATCGTCCCGCCGTACCTGTACAGCGAGCACCCCTCCGCCACCCCCACCGACGGCGCGTACTACATCAACCTGGTGCTGGACGCGCTCACCTCCAACCCCGAGGTCTGGGGCCGGACCGTCTTCCTCATCAACTACGACGAGAACGACGGCCTGTTCGACCACGTCGTGCCGCCGATGCCGCCGGTCGTCAGCCGGCCGGGCGGTCAGGGCATGGTCTCCACCGACCTGGAGGCGAGCCTCGGCGACGAGCTGCTCGACCTCGCCAAGTACCCGGGCGAGATGAGCCCGCTGGTGCCCGGCGCCGACCGCGGCGGGCTGCAGCCGATCGGGCTGGGCCCGCGTGTGCCGCTGCTGGTCATCTCTCCCTGGTCGCGCGGTGGTTGGGTCTGTTCGGAGACCTTCGACCACACCTCGGTGCTGCGGTTCCTGGAGGCCCGCTTCGGTATCGAGGAGCCCAACATCAGTGCCTGGCGCCGGTCCGTCTGCGGTGACCTCACCTCGGCGCTGGACTTCTCCGGTGCCGACCGGGGGAAGGTCTCGATACCCGTGCCCGCGCCGATCGCCTCCCAGGGCAAGCCGTACCAGGTGCCGCTGCCCCAGCGGATGCCCACCCAGGAGCCGGGCACCCGCCCGGCCCGCGCCCTCCCGTACGACCTGCGGGTCAACGAGGACGAGACCGACGACGCGACGGTGTTCCAGCTCAACCTGAACAACCGGGGCGCGGCCGGGGCCTGGCTCTACGTCTACGACCGGACGGCGCCGACGGCCGCCCCCCGCCGCTACACCGTCTCGGCCGGTGACAGCTTCGAGGACCACTGGCCGCTGGTCGACGGCGGCTACCACCTCGTCGCCCACGGGCCGAACGGCTCGGTGCAGGAGTTCGAGGGCAAGACGGTGGGCGGCCTGGTCGCCCGCTTCGAACCCGGTAAGGACAAGGTGCGGGTGACGGTGTCCAACCACGGGGACACCACCCGCACCGTCACCGCCGAGAACGCGTACGCCAAGGGCGCCAAGCAGGGCCGCACCCTGCGGCCCGGCGACGACGCCCGGTTCACCTTCGAACTGCGCGACGAGAACCGCTGGTACGACGTCGCCGTCGCCGCCACGGACGGGCCGGCCTACCGGCGCCGCTGGGCCGGGCACCTGGAGAACGGCCGCCCCGGCATCAGCGACCCCGGGCCGCGCTGACCGCTGCCCCGACGGGTTCCGCCGGCGGAGCCCGACCCCGTTCCCGCGATGCTCCCCGCACAACCGGGCCGGTCCCCGTCCACTCCGGACGGGGACCGGCCCGCCGCGCACCATCGGGTGGAGCGAGCGGACGGTGCTGGGGGATGATCCCCTGCGTGACGGAAGAGGCAGGTAGTCCAGGTGCGGACGACGCTTGTGCCTGGGGCGAGCGGCTGGGCTGGGCGTTCGGACTGATAGCGGATGATCCGGCGGTGAGAAGTGCAGCGCTTGACCAACTGGCTGAGGCACAGAGGCAGGTCGAGGACGCGCTCGGTCGGTGCAATGAGCTGTGGCGGCTGACGATGCCCCTGGGGGCGGAGGAGCAGTACCAGGAGCCGGCCTGCCGTGAGGCGCGCCGGAGGTATGGCCGAGCGCGGGGACGTTCGCTGCCTGACGGGCTGTGGGGTCGCCCCGCGAGCGGGGATCTGGCGCATTGGCCCGGGCTGCCCTACGTGTTGCTCTTCCTGGAGTGGGAAGCGAGATACCCGCAGGAGTGGACCCACCATCCGAAGGCGTGGGGCACGAAGCAGAGTCTTCTCCGGGACCTGGCCCTGGTCCACCAGCCGGAGGCGATCAGGGCGAAGCTCACCGACTTGGTCGAGATCGTCGTCCACCGCGCGTACCGCTGCAAGGACCGCGAGTACGTGCGGGTCGCCCGGGCCGTCGACAGCGCCGACCTGCGTGGCAGGCTCGACCGCGCGGTCGAATCCGACAGCCCGTGGGCCCGCTGCCAGGCAGGGTACGTGCGCTGGCTCCTGGACCGCCCCGACCTGCCGAACACACGTCGTGTCTGGCGGGCCTGGCTGGCAGGCCAGGCCCCGGCGTCGAGGTGACCCGCGACTGAGCCGGGAGGACCGTTCCTTCCGGCGCGTCACCTCATGGCCGCGGTCTCCTTCGACAGCCGGTTCCAGTACGGGCTGTCACGGCTCCTGCTGCCGAGTGCCTGAACCCTTTCTAGCAGGGGCCGAGGCGGCGCCCCGGCCCGCCGGGACCAGGGCCGGCCGTCAGGGGCGGCCCGGCACCCACAGGGGGACGGGGGCCACGAGGGGCATCGCGCGCGCCGCGTCCTGCTCCAGCCAGCCGTCGACCCGGGCCGGGTCGCCCTCGCTGAGCTCCACCAGCGCGGCCGCGGCGATCCGGGCGCAGCACAGCACCAGCGCCAGGGTGTCCTGGCGGCGGTGGCGCTCCCGGACGTAGGCCTCGGCCCGCTCCTGGGCGCGGAGGCGGTGGGCCGGTCCGTCCTCGGCGGTCAGCGCCTGGACGCCGTGCCACACCAGGGTCAGCGCGCAGGGCTCGGCGGGGTGGGCCTGGTCCTCCCGCTCGGCCTCCTCGCGGGCCTCGGCGGAGCGCTGGCCCAGCCAGCCGAGCGCCGTCGCCGCGTCGTCCCCGCAGGAGCGCAGCAGCAGCTCGGCGGCCTGCTCGACGACGGCGGGTACCACCGCCGAGGCCGGCACCCGCAGCCCGGGGGCGGCGGTGTCGCCGAAGGACAGCCAGGCGTCCGCGAACGAGGCCGCGCGCAGCCCGCCCACCCAGGCGGGCGCCCCGCCCGTCGCCCCCAGCCATTCCTCGGTCCCCAGCCGGACCAGCCCCACGGCAACCAGATTCGCCGCGTCCCCGTCCAGGCCCAGCAGTCGTCCGCTCCGCACCACGCACCCCCACCTGCGTTCGTCACCCTTCGAGCACATCCCACCACACCGGGGCGCGAACGAACTAGGCAGGGGCACGTCACGAATCGGTGCCGGTACCGACGCCGGTGCTGGGGCGGCCTGCCAGTGTCTGGGTGCCGATCACCGCCAGCAGCGCCAGCCGCTCGGCGTCCTCGGTGCCGGGTTCGGCCGTGTAGACCATGATCCGCAGATCGCTGCCCGCGACGCTGAGCACGTCGCAGTCCAGCGTCAGCGGTCCCACCTCCGGGTGGTCGACGGTCTTGCGCGAGGCCTCCTGGTGCCCCACCGCGCCGGAGTCCCACAGCTCGGCGAACCGCTCGCTGTTGCCGCGCAGATCGGCGATCAGGCGCCGCAGCCGCTGGTCCGCCGGGTAGCGGCCCGCCGTCGCCCGCAGGTCGGAGACGACGGCGGTCTCCAACGCCCGCCGGGACTCCGGAGTGTGGCGGACCCGGCTGCCCTCGCCGAGGAAGTTCCGCCACGCTCCGTTGCGCTCCTTGCCGTGCCGTTCACCCATCAGCGCGGTGTAGAGCGGATTGGCGAGCAGCAGCGTCCACGCCGCGTCGTGGACGGCGACGGGTGTGCCGGTCAGCCGGTCCAGCATCCGTTGCACGCTGGGCGTGATGTAGGCGGGCACCGTGCCGCGTCCCGGCGCCACCAGCCCGGCGACCCGGAACAGGTGCTCACGCTCCTCCGCGTTCAGTCGCAGCGCCCGCCCCAGCGCCTCGACGACGTGCTCCGACGGGTTGGCCGCCCGGCCCTGTTCGAGGCGGGTGACGTAGTCGACCGAGATCCCGGCCAGCAGCGCCAGCTCCTCCCGGCGCAGTCCGGCCGCGCGCCGATGGCCGCCCGCCGGCAGGCCGGCCGCCTCCGGCGGGACCCGGTCGCGCCAGCGCCGTACCGTCCGCCCGAACTCCGTGGTCGCCATGCCACCACTGTGCACCGCCCCACCCGCAGGTGCCTGGTACCGGCAGTCCCAGGAAGACCGGACGCCTGGCTGACGGTGTCGCCGCGCAGCATCGTGGAGGCATGACCACCACACTGATCACCGGAGCGAACAAGGGCCTCGGCTTCGAGACCGCCCGCCAACTCATCGCCGCAGGCCACACCGTGTACGTCGGCAGCCGGGACCCCGAGCGCGGGCGTCGCGCCGCCGAGCGGCTGGGCGCGCGGCCGGTCGTCATCGACATCACCGACGACGCCTCGGTCACCGCGGCGGCGAGGACCGTCGAGGCCGACGGCGGCCTGGACGTGCTGGTCAACAACGCCGGCGTGGAGGAGCGGGACGCGGACAACCGCGTCATCGGCGCCGCCGACGTCACCGCCGACCTGATGCGGAGCACGTTCGAGACCAACGTCTTCGGCACGGTACGCGTCCTCCACGCGTTCCTCCCGCTGCTGCAGCGCTCCGCCGCCCCCGTCGTCGTCAACCTCAGCAGCGGCCTGGCCTCGCTCATCCGCGTCACCACCGCGGGCACCCCCACCTACGCCTACCCCGGCGTCGCCTACCCGGCCTCCAAGGCCGCCGTCAACATGATCACCGTGCAGTACGCCAAGGCGTTCCCGCACATGCGCATCAACGCCGTCGAGCCCGGCTTCACGAAGACGGACCTCAACGGCAACACCGGTATCCAGACCGTCGAGCAGGGCGCCGGGATCATCGTCCGGATGGCCTGCCTGACCCCGGACGGCCCCACCGGCACCTACCGCGACGCCGAGGGCCCGCTGCCCTGGTGACCGATCCACCGGGTGACCGACCCACCGGGTGGGCGCGCGGCCGGGCGGGGCCGGGCCGGGGGTCAGCGTTCGCTGGTGCCGGTGATGCGGCCGCGGGCGAGGACCGGGGTGGTGAGGGAGGTGAGGAGGCGGCGGGGACGGGTGTTCGGGAGGGCGGCGCGGTTCGGCAGGGGCTCGGCGAGGGCGTAGAGCTCGAAGACGTAGCGGTGCGGGCCGTGGCCCTTGAGCGGCTCGGGGCCGTGGTAGCCGCGGCCGATGAAGGAGCGCAGCAGGGTCACGCCCGGGGCGGGGGCGGACTTGGCGAGGGCGCCGGGGGCGAGCTCCTGCGGGCTCGGCAGGTGGGGCCCGTCGAGCAGGGCGAGGCAGTGGACGGCGGGGTTCGAGCCCAGCGGGACGTCGATGTCCTCGACCACGAGCAGGAGTTCGGCCGTTCCCGCCGGGGGCGTGCTCCAGGCGAGGTGGGGGGAGAGGTTCTCGCCGCCGACCCGGGTGCCGCTGTGCCGGGTGGGCAGGAGGCCGGCGTCGGTGAAGTCCCGGCTGGTGAGGGTGAGGGTCTCCGGGCCGTCCAGGCAGGGCTGGTTCCAGGCGTAAGTGCGTTCTTCCGGGCGGCGGTTGCGCAGCAGGGTGCCGAGTACGGACATGGGGGCCGCTCTCCTTGGGCCGGTGGCGCCGTCAGGGGGCTTCGGCGGGCGGGGTCGGTGACGTGCACGACCTTACGCCGCTTGTCGTCGGGATAAGCCTCCCTGGTCACCAGGCCCCGGAGGCCTCGGCGGGCCTCGGCGGGCCTCGGCAGAATCATTGTTGCCTATCAACTACTTTCTCGCCCGGGTGGCCGGTGGTGGTTGGGGTGCGGGCATGAAACCCGTTTGACCAGCGCTTCTTCGTCGATCACGATGCTCCGGTGACAGTTGAGACCACCCTCGCGAAGGTCGACGCGGACCTCCGTGCCGGCCGGATACCCGTCGCCCGCCAACGCCTGCGTAGCCTGGTGGGCCGCTACCCGGCGGACCTCACGGTCCGGCGCCGGTTGGCCGAGGTCTACCGGCTGTACGGGGAGCCGGTCGAGGCGGGCCGCTGGGCCTACCTGGAGGAGGAGCGGGACGAGGCCGAGACCGCGGCCTTCGAGGGCCGTTACGCCGATCCGCGGCGCCGGATGCGGGCGCTCGCCTGGCGCACCTCCGAGCGCACCGCGTCGACCGAGACCGCCCGTGCCCGGCTGGCCGAACTCCGTGCCGCGGCCTCCGCGGAGGAAGGCCGCCCGGTCCAGTGGGGCCAGGTGTCCGACCCTTACCGGCCGAACGCGTCCGACGACGACAGCGGGCCGTGGTTCTGCCTCGGCATCGGCTTCGTCGGCCTGCTGCTGGGGGCCTTCGCGGTGCTCGGCATGGTCACCTTCGCCGGCTGGTGGTTCTGAGCGGTTCGGTGCGGTGGTGCGTGCGGGGATGAACCCCCGGGCGGGGGTGGGCCGTACTTGACGGTGGCGGCCCGTCGGGGCCGTCCGGTGCTGCCCCGGGTGCCCGCCGATTCCCACGGACGGCGCGGCCGGGGCGGCCCTCGTGGCCCCCACGAACGCCCTGAACCCTCCGAGGAGAAGCACAGATGAAGCACGTACGCCGCGCTGCCGCGGTCACCGGTGGTGCGGTCGCCGCCCTGGCCCTGGCCGGGACCGGGCAGGCCTTCGCCTGGCACCCCGGCGACGCCTCGCTGACGGTCGGCTGCCGGACGGACGCCGGTCACGTCGAGGTCGTCCTCGGCAACAACTACCAGGACGCGGGCGACTACACGCTCAGCCTGATCGGCGGCACCGAGGAGCACCACGGCACCATCGCCGGGCACGGCACCGCCAAGGTGACGGTCGGCTACTCGGGCCACGGCGACCGGTGGCGCTACACCCTGGCGGACACCCACATCGACCAGCAGATCGCCGACGTGCCGCTCTGCCCCTCCGCGACGCCGACGGGCACCCCGACGCCGACCCCGACCCTGACCAAGCCTGGGACGCCGACGCCGACGCCGACGCCGAGCGGGAGCCCGTCGGGGAGCCCGTCCTCGCCCGCCGCGCACCCCAGCGCCTCGCCCTCGGCGAGTGCCTCCGCCTCCGCCGCGCCGGCGCTCGCGCAGACCGGTGGCGGCGGCAACACCGGCCTCGCGGTGGCCGGTGCCGCGACCCTGGTCGGCGGTGCCGGGCTCGTCGTGGCGGCGCGCCGGGTCGCCGCCCGCCGCAAGGCCTGACGGTCCGGCGGATGTTCGTCGACGGAGCGTGGCGGATCACGGTGGTCGGCAAGGACGCCGACTTCGAGCAACGGGCGGTGGTCCGTACCCCGTACGGGGTCCTGGTGCTGGCCGGTGCGGTGGGGGAGTCCCTGGTCGTCGACGCCGACACCTGGGAGCTGCGCCTGGAGCACCTGTGGCCGGGGCGCGGATGGCGGCCGGACGTCGAGGTGGTGCCCGGTCCGGTGACCGGTACGGGCGGCCGCCGCAGCCGGGAGGTCCGGGCGACGGACTGCTACTGGCCGGGGCAGCCGCGGCCGGTCCTGCCGCACAACCTCGTGCTGCGGCTGGACGCGTTCGGGGCCGAGGAGCCCGCGGCGCGACCGGTACGGACGGTGCGGGAGGCGATCACCCCGGCGGGAACACCGCTGATCCGGACCAGTTCCGGCCCCCAGGTCGACACGGTGGACAGCAAGTCCACTGCGGGCAGGGCCGGTTGGTGACCGCCAGGGCGTGAACGGGGAGGGGCGGCCGCGTGCGCGGCCGCCCCTTCGCGCGTGGTGGCGCGGATGCTCTTATGGATGTCAAGCAGCGATGGTGAGCTGCTCGGTGGTGGTGCTCGGTGTGCTGGGCGTGGTCAGGACTCGGTAGATCTCTCGG
>NZ_JBHZCY010000215.1:0-8639 GCF_042786665.1 Kitasatospora sp. NPDC059146
GCAGCCGAATCGAAACCTTTGCACCCCATCGATATCGACACCGTCAACACCATCGCCGGCACCCCTCCACTGGTCCCCCACCTGACCGCCGCCGCCTCGCTCACCCACCTCCACCCGCCCACCGCCCACCGCCCACCACCCACCGCCTCCGGCGTCCTCCACCCTCCTCAATTCGCGCCCCTAGCCGAGGCCGTGTTGCAGCGGCAACCCCGGATCACCCGAGAGGCTTACGGCGTACCGGAGTTGGACCGCATCGGGTGGTGCGCGGTGACCGGCTGCGGGAACGGTTCGTTGGTCGGTGCGGCACACCGCACCACCGATCCGAAGAGGTCCCCGTCATGTCCGAACCCTCTGCCACGCCGCCGTTCCCGAGCAGCCCCACCGGCTCGGCCACCGGTGACTCGGCCGGACCCGCGACCCCCAAGACCCTGCTCGAGCAGATGCAGGAACTGCTCGCCTCGGTGACCGCGGACCTCGCCGCGCTCCAGTCCGACACCCGGGACATCGCCCCGGCTTCCGCCTATCCCGCCGTCAACGACACCTCCGACTCCGTGTCCGGCACCCGGTAGTCCGGCGCCCGCTCCTCCTCCGTCGGCCCGCCCGCACCCGGCGGGCCGAGCCGGACCACCAGTAACGGCGCCCCTTGACCGTCCGGCTCCGGCTCCGGTTCCGCGCCACCGAGCACCGACCGCTCCACCGCTTCGCCCCGCCCGGTCGCCGCGCGCAACCGCGCGGCCACGTCCTTGCACTCCGACACCGCATCGACCCCGTCGATGCACGTCCAGTACAGGCTCTCGGTGTCCGCCCCGCAGGCCAGCACCACGAGCGTCTCCCCGACCTCCCGCAGGAGTTCCTCCAGCGCCCCCAACGTCGCCGCCGTTTCGCCGAGTTCGGTAAGCCGCCCGGCCCTACCACCGCCCACCAGGGCGTTCGTGGCGACGGACCGCTCCAGGCAGACCGCCGCGTGGGCGCCCGCCTCGGAGAGCTGCTGGCCGAGGCCCGTCAGCTCGTCCCCGTCCGACTCCGCCAGCCGAGCGCCCACCGCCTCGGTGAGCAGCGCCGCCTGCCGCGCCTCGGCCAGCACGTCGGGTACGTGCCTGGCCTCGGCCAGGGCGTGCCTGGCCGTCTTGATCAGTCGCAGTGCCTCCATGGCCCCCGCTCCTTCCGCTCGTCGTCGCCGTCGACCAGCACCGCCGCCGGGGCGGTGGGGTGGTCACGGGGAGAGCGTGCGGGGAGGGCGGGGTGGGACGCATCCGCCCTTTCGAAAGCTGTGGAAAACCCGGGGGCTGTGGATAACTTCCGTCCCTCACAAGGGTGATCAGCCCTTGTTCGGATTGACGTCAGCCCCTTCGCCCGGCACCGGGAAGCGGTGCTCGTTGCGCTCGATCTTGGCCGCGAGCGCCTCCAGCGGGTCCACCCCGACCGCCGTGCAGAACTGCACCAGGTACGCCAGCACGTCCGCGACCTCGTCGCGTACCCGGTGGGCCCGTTCCGGGTCCGTCATCACCGCGGCGGCCTGCTCCGGCGTGAGCCACTGGAAGATCTCCAGCAGTTCCCCGGCCTCCACGCTCAGCGCCGCCGCCAGGTTCTTCGGCGTGTGGTACGGCTCCCACCGCCGGGCCGCCGCGAACTCCACCAGCCGCTGCCGCAGCCCCTCCAGCGTCGGCTCCCCGGGCTGCTCCGCCGGGCCTCCGGACACCACGTCGACCCCGGGCACCACATCGGCCCCTGCCGCCCCGGCCGCCAGGTCCGCCGCCGACTCCCCCGACCTCGTCACTCGTTCGTTCACGCCCCCAGGTCTACCGCATCCGCTCCCCCGGTCACAGCGGAGCCTTCCCCCGCGCCCGCCGAGCCCTCCTCCCGATCCCCCTCCCCGCGCCCGTACTGCACCGGCACCCTGGCCGTCTCCGGCCGCAGCACCGTCGACCCCGTCGCCGGGTCCCGTCGGCACTCCACCAGCGCCACCGCCCCCGTCCGCTCCTCGCCCGCCCCGAACGCCGCCCGCGCCGCCGCCGGCTCCTGGAGCGCGGCCACCACCCGCAGCTGGTTGCGCCCCGCCATGTCCCGCGCGAGCCGCAGCAGCGAGGCGGTCTGCTCGGTCGCGAGCCCGGCCCCGAGGTCCTCGGCCAGCACGGTGAGCTGCCGGTGTGCCCATGGCACCTCGGCGGCCACGTCGAGGTCGAGCACCCCCGCCCCGGTCAGCAGCACCGCCGCGAAGGCGAGGTGGCGCAGCATCCCGTCGGAGGCCTGGTCGGCGCCGGTGCGCCCGAGCACGCCTTCGTCGAAGACGGCCAGTACCCGGCGCCCGGTCCGGCTCTCGCGCTCGGCGAGGGTGAGGCCGAGCAGTGGGTGGGGCGCGGCCTCCTGGACGGCTCGCAGCAGTTGCCCGTACCGGCGCGGGCACTCGTGGGCGAGCCGGTTGATCAGGGCCGAGATGTTGGCGGCGTTGCTGCGCAGCCGGGCCTGCGGGTCGGCCTTGGCCCAGCCGCGCATCAGGGCGGGGACGGGGTGCAGCGGGAAGACCTCGCGCAGTGCGGTGAGCAGGTCCTCGGCGGCGGCGAGGACGAGCCGTTCGCCGGTGGAGGAGCCGGCCACCCGGAGCGGCAGCTGGGCGGTGATCATGGTGCTGCTGGGGAACGGCGCCCGGATGTCCCCTTGCCGGGTGTCGTTGTGCCAGCAGACGTTGACGCGCCCGTTGCGGACGTCCTGTTCGCCGGTGTCCACCAGGGTCCGGCCGTCGAGGGTGAGCGACTCCCGGGCGATCCGGACCGCGCCGTCGGTGCGGATCACCAGGTCGAGCCGGATCCGGCCGCGCGGTGAGCGGACGGTGCAGCCGAGGATGACGGCGTCCCGTCCGTGCGGCACGCATCCGCCGAGGCCGCCGCGTACGGGCGTGGCGAGCGGTCCGGTGCGGTCGGGCAGCCCGTCCAGGGATTCGGGGATCTCCTCGCCGAGGGCGAGCCGGGACAGCACGGCGAGCGCGTCGAGGGCGTTGGACTTGCCGACCCCGGCCGGCCCGTGCAGCACGGTGAGCGGCGCGAGCGGCAGGACGGCCCGCCGGTAGGACTTGAAGGCGGTGAGCCGCAGCTCCTCGACGGTGGGGCGTGGCACTGGCGGCCGGTCGGGGCCCGGGGCGCCCGGGCGCAGTTGGGCCGGCCCGGCGGGCGCGGCGGCGTCGCGGTTCACCCGTCGGACGTTAGCCGCAGCCCGGCGGGGCGAAACGTCCCTGCTCCCCAGATTCATCCCTACGGGGCGGGCCCGTCCCGCGCCGCTGACCCGCGGCGGTCCTCGGTTACGGCCGCCGGTACGCGGCCACCGTCACCGAGGCGGTCACCTCGACCGGGTCGGGCAGTTCCTCCAGGGCGGCGGCGAGCCGGTCGGGGTCGGTGTGCCAGGCGCTCGGCCCCATGCCGACGACGGTCCGCACGTCCTGGGCGGAGAGCCACAGGGTGAACTCGACCGGTTGCCGGCCGGCCGGCGTGAGGTAGGGGCCGAGCTTCTCGTCGATCCGGCGCTGCTTCTCCTCGTCGACCGACAGCAGGCCGAGGGCGGCGACGAGTTCGCGCAGGTGGCGGGCGGTGGGCGAGACCAGCAGCAGGGTGCCGCCGGGGCGCAGCACACGGCGGATCTCGGGTCCGTTGCGCGGGGCGAAGACGTTGAGGACCAGGTCGGCGCAGGCGTCTCGCAGCGGCAGCGGGCGCCAGGCGTCGCAGACCACCGCGCCGATCCGGGGGTGGGCCTTGGCGGCGCGGCGCAGCGCGTACTTGGAGATGTCGAGGGCGGCGCCGACCCGGCCGGGCAGGGTGTCCAGGACGTGGGCGAGGTAGTGGCCGGTGCCGGCGCCGAGGTCGGCGACGAGGCCCCGCGGACCGTCCGCTCCCCCGCCCGCCCCGGCGTCCGCCCCATCGCCCACGGCCTCAGCGGCCGCTGCGGCCAGGGCGTCGGCGATCGGCCGGTAGTGGCCGGCGGCGAGGAAGTCGGCGCGGGCGGCGACCATCTCGGCCGTGTCGCCGGTGCCGGTGTGGGCGTCACCGGCGAGGAGGCTGACGTAGCCCTGCTTGGCGAGGTCGAAGCTGTGCCCGGCGGGGCAGCGCAGGCTGCGCTCGTGCCGGGTGAGGTCCTGCGCGCAGTGGGGGCAGGCCAGGTAGGGCTCGATGTCCTGCAGCAACGTTCCGTCTTCTCTCGCCGTTCGGCCCCGGCCGGTCGGGGGCGCCAGCCAGCCTAACCACCCGGGCCGGTGGTCGGCCGCCGCGCCGGAGCGACACCGGCCCAGCCACACCGAAGCCCGGGCCCAGCCCAGCCCAGCCCAGCCGAAGCCCCGCCCCGCCCCGCCCCGCCCCGCCCTACACCGGAACCCGCCCCCGCTCCGCCGCCACCCGCAGGGCGAGCCCCGCGAGCGCCTCCGGCGCCCCGGCCCGCCCGCGCGCCCCGGGGAAGGCGTTGACGTCGACGATCACCGGCTCGTCGGCCCCGTCCAGCAGGTCGACCCCGTACACCTCCAGCCCGAACACCTCGCCCACCCGCAGGGCGAGCGCGGCCCGCCGGGCGGACGGCTCCCACTCCTGCGCCGCCCCCAGCCCGTCATCGCCGACGGAGAGTTCGGACCGCCGCCGTGCCGCGAAGACCTGCCCGTCGACCACCCAGAGCTTCTGGTCCCAGCCACTGCTCCGGAGGTACGGCTGGGTGACGACCTCCTCGTGCGGCCAACGTTCAGCGAGTTCCCGCAGCCGTTCCGCGCCGTCGACCAGCGCGACCAGGTCGTGGCGCCGGCTGTGCCGGCTCTTCACCACGAACGGGTACACCTGGTCGGCGAGTTCGCCCAGCGGACCGGCCGTGACCGTCGCCGCGAACGGCAGTCCGGCGCCCCGGGCGAGCGAGGCCATCCGCACCCGGTCCTGGCAAAGCCCGGTCGCCGCGGCCGAGTTGACCACCGCGACCCCGAGCCGCTCCAACTCCCCGGCCAGCGCCAGCGCTTGCGGCGTGCGTGCCTTGAGCAGGTAGACATCGGCGAGCGCCCCCCGCGGAACACCGCCGTCGAGCGGGACGGCCTCCACCCGGCAGCCGCGCCGCTCCAGCACTCCGGCGGCCGCCGCGAGCAGCGGGTGCCCCGGGTTGCCCGTGATCAGCCCGACCCTCAACTCGCCCATCGGTCCACCCCTCGACCCGCCCCTCGACCAGCCCTTCAACTCACCCCTCAACCCGCCCTTCAACTCACCCCTCAATTCGCCCCTCAACTCGCCCTCCGGTCCGGCCCTCACCGCAGCCCACCGTCCACCAGTCCGACCCGGCCGTACTCCTCGCCACCGGCCGGAACCAGCGCGGGCACCGACACGGCCGTACCGCTGCGCGCGAGCCGCAGCACCGCCCGGGCGACCCGCTCCACCGCGTCGGGCACCTGCCGGAAGCTCGGGAAGTCGTTGACGTCCACCACCACCGGCCCGTCCGGCCCGAGCAGCACGTCGACGCCGTACAGGTCGAGGCCGAACACCTCGCCGACCTGCGCGGCTATCCGTGCGACGCTCGCGGGCAGCGGTACCGGCCGCTCGCGCACGCCCTGCCCCGGGTGCAGCGGCGATTCCCGTTCGGTCGCGAAGAGCTCGCCGTCGACGCAGTACACCTTGAGGTCCGTGCCGTTGTTGGGCACGTACGGCTGCGCGATCAGCAGCCCCTCCCCGGCGAGTTCGGGGCCGAGGCCGATCAGGTCGTCGGGTCCGGCCACCAGCCGTACGCCCCGACCGGAGCTGCCGTCCGCAGGTTTGACGACCAGCGGGTACTCGGCGGCCGGGATCTCGGCGAGCCGCTCCCAGCGGGCTGCGGCGTAGGTGACCGGGGTGGGCAGGCCGCGGGTGCGGGCGATCACCGAGGCGAGCGCCTTGTCCCGGACGCCGCGGATCGAGCGGACGTCGTTGACGGTGGTGAGGCCGACCGCGGCGGCCGCCTCCAGCAGGGTGAGCCCTGGGCCACCGGATACGGTCTTGAGCACCCAGGCGTCGTGGCTGCCGGCCCGGACCGCCTCGGAGATCGCCAGCAGCGAGTCGCCGGGGCGCAGCACGTCCACCCGGTGCCCCCAGGAGGTGAGTTGACGCGCGACGTCCAGCGGCATGCCGTCCCGCCGGTAGTGCTCCTCCACCAGAAAGCAGAGCCTCATGGGCCTGACTTCCCCCTTGCCTCGCCGAGTGCGGATGTCCGCCGTCCCCCTCGGCAGAGCTGTGAAGGCATCAGCTTGCCCGGCGTACACGCACAAGATCGCCGCGAGCGGGTAAGCGTTCGGCAACAATCGAACGCCGGTCCGCCGCACAAACCGGTGGCGCTCCACTCCGGCCCCTGCTTGGATGCACGCCGTGACTTCTGCTGATCATGTTCCGGACCCCGCCCTGCTCGACGGCATCGAGCGTTACTACGACGCCGTGCCCCGCAGCGCCGCCACCGCGGAGGACTTCGGCCCGCTGACCCTCTTCGTCCGCCGCGGCGAGACCGGCTGGCACTACTACGCCCGCCCGACCCCCGGCCACGGCGGCCCGGCCGCCACCGCCGAGGACGTCCGCCGGGTGCTGGAGCGGCAGCGGGAGCTGGGCCTGCCGGAGGCCTTCGAGTGGGTGGCCGAGCAGAACCCCGAGCTGCGCGCGGCGGTGGAGGCGGCCGGCCTGGCGGTGCACGAGCACCCGCTGCTGGTGCTCGGCCCGCAGGACGGGACGGCCCCGGCGCCGGCGCTCCCGGAGCGGGTGGAGGTGCGGGTGCTGGCCGCGGACGCTCCCGAGCTGGCCGACGCGGTGGCCGTCCCGCACGTGGCCTTCGGCGCCCCGGGCACCGCCACCGGCAGCGCGGGCGCGGCCGAACTGGCCGTGAGCGCCGCGACGTTGACGTCCGAGGGCGGGGTGGCGCGGATCGCGCAGCGGATCACCGACGGGGTCAGCGTGCTGGCGGCCGCACTGGAGGGCGGCGACGTGCTCTGCGCGGGCCAGCACAACCCGGTGGGCTCGGTCACCGAGGTGGTCGGGGTCGGGACGCTGCCCTCCGCCCGGCGCCGCGGGCTGGCCCTGGCGGTCACCGCGGCCCTGGTGGCGCACGCCCGCGCCAACGGCGTGCGGACGGTGTTCCTGTCCGCCGCCGACGAGGACGTCGCCCGGATCTACCGCCGGGCCGGCTTCCGCCCGTTCGCGACGGCCCTCATCGCGGAGCCCGTCGCCGCGGACCCCCAGGCCTAGACCGGCGCGGCACCAGCCCAGGCACCCGCCCAGGCACCGGCACCGGCACCGGCACCGGCACCGGCACCGGCACCGGACGGGGACGCGGCTCAGTCGTCGTCCTCGTCCTCCTCCTCCGCCCCCGTGACGCCCTCCCCCTCGGCCTCGTCGACCACCCAGGCCGACAGCCGTTCGGCGACCCCGGACACCCCCAGCCGCCCTTCCCGGATGGCCCGGGAGAGGCTGCGCACCTCGCGGGCGGTGGTGGCGACGGTGCAGCCGCTGGCGACGAGGTAGGCGTAGGCGACGGCGGTCGCGAAGAGCTCGTTGGTCTTCTCCAGGGCCGGCACCCGGATCAGCTGGTGCATCAACGCGGCCGCGCGGTCCTGGGGTTCGGGGTAGACGGAGATGTCGAAGATCTCGGCCTGGTGCCGGGTGACGGCCGCGAGCAGCGAGCCGTAGTCGGTGACCTGCGGGTCACCGGGCGTGTACTGCTCGGCGGTCATGAGCAGCCACGAGAGGTCGACCTCCAGTTTCAACGGCGCACGTCCTGGAGCTCGCCCGACTCCCCGAACTCGGCGAGGAACGCCGTCTCGTACTCCTTCATGAACTGTGCGGCGGCGTCGATGAAGGCCCGTCCCGATTCACCCATGTCCTGCTGGACCAGGCGTTCGATGTACTGGTTCATGCTGATCCCCTGCTGCTCCGCCCGTTCCCGGGCCATCTCCGCGGTCGTGGCGTCCACTCGGACGTTCAGCTGCTTCTTGCCCATGCCGTTCAAGCTAGCGCCGAAGTGCTAGCACAACAAGGGCGCACGCACACCGCCCGCACACCTGCCGCACGCCCCCACGCAACCCCTCCGTCACCGAAGCGCCAACCGAAGCGCCACCCGGACCACCGACCGAACCACCGACCGAACCGCCCGGCGGACGCCGCCGAGCCGCTCACCCATCCGCTCCCTACCCCGTCACGCCCTCCGCCACCCGGCCCCGTCCGTGCCCGCCGCCGATCGACCCCGCCCCCGCACGGGCCCGGCACGGACCCCCGACCCGACCGGGCCTGACTTGAAGAGTCCTGCACCATCCGGGACTCTGAACTCTCCTGAGCGTTCCCCGAGCGGCACCGACCGGTTTTGTGGAGGCCGGCAATGACAGCCATGTTCGACCAGGAGCTGCGCGAGCAGCTCGCCCAGGCCCGGCAGGACCTCGCGGCGGCCCGGGCCGAAGGGGACGCCGACGGCGTCCAGGCGTACGAGGGCCGGATCGCCTCGCTCCTACGGCTCGCCGCCCAGCACGGCATCGACCTCCCGCACAGCGCCGACGAAGAGGAGCACAACGAGTAGCGCGCGCCCCGCACGCAGGCGCGGAAGCAGCCGCCGCAGCAGCCCTGGAAGCACCACCCGCCCGCCCCGCCCAACGCCGAGGAGGCGGCACCCCGTGACGCACGGGGTGCCGC
>NZ_JBHZCY010000216.1:0-8532 GCF_042786665.1 Kitasatospora sp. NPDC059146
ACAGTCAGTGCAGCAGGCCGCCCAGCGGCAGCGTCGCGCTGGGGCTGCCCGGCGCGGGGGCGCTCGCCGAGCCGGTGCCGCTCGGGCTGCCGGTGCCGGAGGGAGTCCCGGTGCCGGTCGGGGTGCCCGTCGGGGTCGGGGTGGGCTTGTCGCTCGGCGTCTGGGTCGGCGTGCCCGTCGGCGTCTGGGTCGGGGTGCCGGTGGGCGTCCCGGTCGGCGTGCCCGGGTCGGTCGGCGTCTGGCTCGGGGTGCCGGTGCCGGACGGCGTTCCGGTCGGCGTGCCGGTGCCGCCCGGGGTGGGCGTGGCCGGGGTGCCGCCGGGGGCCGGCGGGGCCGGGGTCTGGTTGGCCGGGCTCGGCGCGATCGGGGTGACGGTGTCCCAGCCCTTCGGCAGGTCCGGCACCTTCCAGGCGCCGCCGGCGTCGTCGGACGCGCCGTCCGGGTCGGGGCGGACGGCGCCGAGGATCGCCATCGAGCCGACCGGCGAGACCTTGATGAACGCACCCGGCCGCGGCGCCTGGACGACGAGTCCGCCGCCGATGTACATCGCGACGTGCGAGGCGTCCTGGAAGTAGACCACCAGGTCGCCGGGCCGCAGCTGGTTCAGCGGGACGTGCGGCAGCTGCGCCCACTGCTCCTGGCTGGTGCGCGGGATCGGCTTGCCGGCGTGCAGCCAGGCCTGCGAGGTGAGGCCGGAGCAGTCGTAGGAGTCCGGGCCGGTGCCGCCCCACAGGTACGGCTTGCCGAGCTGGGCGAGCGCGAAGGCGACGGCGCCGCGGCCGGCCAGCGAGGGGGTGCGTTCGCCCTTGCCGAGGGCCCCGGAGGCGAGGAAGGCGAGCTGGGCCTCGTCGGCCTTGGCCTTCTCCAGCTGTTCGAGTTCGGTGCGCTGGGCGCCGGTGAGCGAGGAGACCAGCTGTTCGACCGAGGCGAGGTCGGCCGTGACCTTGGCCTTGGCGGCGTCCTGCTGGACGACCAGCGCCTGCGAGGTCTTGAGGGCTTCCTCGGTCTGCTTCTTCAAGCCGTCGAGCGCGTCCCGGTCGGCCTTCAGCTTGTCCAGGAACTCCGACTGCGAGCGGCTGGCCGCGGCGAGCAGCTCGGCGATGGTGACGGCCTCGTACGGGTCCTTGGAGAGCAGCAGCTCGGCGTAGGCGGAGGAGGCGCCGTTGCGGTACTGGGCGGCGGCGAGCTGGGAGGCGATGTCCGTCCCGGCGTCGACCTGCTTCTGCTGCTTGTCGAGCTTGCCCTGGAGGTCGGTGAGCGTGGTCTGCTGCTCGGTGACTTTGGCGACCGCGCCGTTGTACTGCTCGGTGGCGGCCTCGGCGCTCTGGTAGAGCCCGTGCAGCTGGTCGAGCAGCGGGCCGAGGGTGGCCTTGGCCGCGGCGAGCGGGTCGGCTCCGGGGGCGACGGCGATGCCGGCGCCCGGGTCGGGTGCGGCGTACGCGGCCTGGGCGGCGACCGGCAGCGCGAGGGCGGCGGCCGCGAGGACGGCTCCGCACCTCAGGGCGGCCCGCACCCAGGGGCGCACTCCTGACGTCTCCGTGCGCTGTGCAGCCCCGCCCATGGGTGGTCCTCCCCGCCCTTGCCCTGCCCTGCCCCGGTGGCGCCGTCCGCGGGCTCCCCGGGGACGATCCCGCAGATCCTCCCACGGGTTACTCGCCGGAAACAGGGCGCACGCGGACCAGGAGGTTAATTCTCGATTGATCCGTCGATCCGCACGGCCGTTGTGAGACAGGTCTCAGCAAACGGGGGCGAACCAGGACGTTCTCCGCTAATGTCCAGCTCAGCGCGGCCCAGGTCATCCCTCCGAAAGCTCCCGGACACCGGTGGGCCACCAGCGGAACCACGATTCCCGGCTCAGTTCACCTTCCGTTTACCCAGCAGACCTACGGTCGCGACGTCATCAACGTCCGTGCGACAACTACGACGATTGTTTGGGTATGGAACACATCTCGTTCCTGGTAGCCGTTGTGATCATCACGGCGCTCGCCTTCGACTTCACCAACGGGTTCCACGACACCGCCAACGCGTCCGCCACCGCGATCGCGACCGGGGCCCTTCGTCCGAAGGTCGCGGTCACCATCGCGGCCCTGCTGAACTTCGCAGGCGCGTTCCTGTCGGTGAAGGTCGCCACCACCATCTCCGGTGGCATCGTCAACGAGAAGGCCGGCATCCACCCCGAGGTAATCTTCGCCGCCCTGGCGGGCGCGATCCTCTGGAACCTGCTGACCTGGCTGCGCGGCCTGCCGTCCAGCTCCTCGCACGCCCTGTACGGCGGCCTGATCGGCGCCACGATCGTCGGCGTCGGGATGAACGGCGTCAACTTCGACACCGTGATCACCAAGATCATCATCCCGGCGGTCGCCTCCCCCCTGGTCGCCGGCCTCGCCTCCTGGGGCGCCACCAAGCTGGCCTACGCGATCACCCGCAAGGGCAACGGCGCCGCGACCGACAAGGGCTTCAAGACCGGCCAGATCTTCTCCTCCTCGCTGATCTCGCTGGCGCACGGCACCAACGACGCCCAGAAGACGATGGGCATCATCACCCTGACCCTGGTCTCGGTCGGCGCCCTGCCGCACGGCGCGCTGCCCCCCACCTGGGTGATCGTCTCGGCGGGCGCCGCGATCGCGCTCGGCACCTACATGGGTGGCTGGCGGATCATCCGCTCGATGGGCAAGGGCCTGGCGGACATCAAGCCGCTGCAGGGCTTCGCCTCCGAGTCGGCCGTCTCCACCGTCATCCTGACCTCCTCGCACATGGGGTTCGGCCTCTCCACCACCCAGGTCTGCACCGGCGGCATCATGGGCGCCGGCCTCGGCGGCCCGAAGCCGGAGCTGCGCTGGAGCCTGGTCCGCCGCATGGTCTACACCTGGGGCCTGACCCTGCCGGCCGCCGGCCTGGTCGCCGGCGGGGCCGCCGCGCTGGCCCGCCAGGGCGCCTGGGGCGTCGCCCTGGTCGGTGCCGTGCTGGTGGCCGGTTCGGCCACGATGTGGATGATCTCCCGCCGCCAGCCGGTCGGCGCGGACAACGTCAACGACGTCCCCGAGGTCACCCCGGTCGAGGTCGCCACCACCCCGGCCACCGCCGCCCCCACCCCCGCCTCGACCACGGTCGCGGCCTGAGCGCCGTCGATCGAGGAGCCTTCACCATGCACATCAAGTGGAACGCCCTGGCCCAGACCGCCGGCATCAGCTTCGGCGTCACCGTCGCCGTGGTCGCCGTCTTCGCCCTCGGCATCCTGGCACTGTCCCGCCGGGAGGCCGCGCTGAGCTCCCGTGAGGCGGGCGGTCAGGCGGCCGGCGGCGGCAGGCCGGCCCTGCTGGCCGGCGCGTACGCCTGCTTCGCGCTCTGCGCCTGCGCCGTGGTCTACGGCCTGGTGCTGATCGCGGCGCCGTAAGGCGTCACGGCACCGAGCAACGCCGACGGGCCGGGGAGAGTCGAACTCTCCCCGGCCCGTCGGCGTTCGCGCCCGCGCGCTCCCCGTCCCCGGTCAGCTCTCCTGGGTGGTCCGCAGCGCGGTCTCCCGGATGAACAGCACGGTGACGAAGGCCAGCGCCGCGAAGGGCGCGGCCCACAGGAAGACCGTGCCGACGCCGTGGCCGAAGGCGTCGGTGACCAGCGGCAGGATCGGGGCCGGCAGCTTCGCCAGATCCGGGATGCCGCCGCCGGAGGCCGCGGCCCCGGCCGGGATGTGCGCCGCGGCGAGGTTCTCGGCCAGGTAGTGGCCGACCTTGTTGGACATCAGCGCGCCCAGCGCGGAGACGCCCATCGCGCCGCCCATGGTGCGGAAGAAGGTGACGACGGAGCTGGCCGCGCCGAGCTCGTGCCGGGGCACCGTGTTCTGCACCGCGAGCACCAGGTTCTGGCTGGTCAGGCCGAGGCCGATGCCGGTGAGCGCCATGTAGAGGGAGAGCAGCCCGTAGTCGGTGTCGGCCCGGGCGGTGCCGAGCAGGCCGAAGCCGATCGCGAGCAGCGCGGTGCCGGCGACCAGGTAGGCCTTCCACTTGCCGTACTTGGTGATCAGCCGGCCGGCCACCGCGGAGGAGACCGCCAGGCCGATGATCATCGGCAGCGTCATCAGGCCGGCCGTCGTCGGGGACTTGTCCCGGGCCAGCTGGAAGTACTGGCTGAGGAAGGTGGTCGCGCCGTACATCCCGACGCCGACCAGCACGCTCGCGATCGCGGCCAGGGTGACGGTGCGGTACTTGAACAGCGACGGCGGGATGACCGGCTCGGCGGCGCGGCGCTCGACCACGACGGCCAGCGCGGCCAGCAGCAGGCCGCCGCCGACCATGGCCGCGGTCTGCCAGGACAGCCACGGGTAGTCGGTGCCGGCCAGCGTGATCCAGATCATCAGCAGGCTGACGGCGCCGGTGATGACCAGCGCGCCCAGGTAGTCGATCTTCGCCGGGCGCTTGACCACCGGCAGCTTGAGGGTGCGCTGCACCACCAGGATCGCGGCCAGCGCGAACGGGATGCCGACGTAGAAGCACCAGCGCCAGCCGAGCCAGGAGGTGTCGACGATGACGCCGCCGATCAGCGGGCCGCCGATGGTGGCGAGGGCGAACACCGCGCCGAAGTAGCCGCTGTACCGGCCGCGCTCGCGCGGCGGGACCATCGCGGCCAGGCAGATCTGGCCGAGCGCGACGACGCCGCCGGCGCCGATGCCCTGGAGGGCGCGGCAGGCGATCAGTTCGCCGGTGTTCTGCGAGAGCCCGGCCAGCGCGGAGGTGGCGATGTAGATCAGCAGGGCGATCTGGAGCAGCAGCTTCTTGCTGGCCAGGTCGGAGAGCTTGCCCCAGATCGGGGTGGAGGCGGTCAGCGTGAGCAGGGCCGCGGTGATCACCCAGGTGTAGGCGGACTGGCCGCCGTGCAGGTCGGTGAGGATGTGCGGCAGGGCGTTGGAGACGACGGTCGACGAGAGCACGGCCACGAACAGGCCGAGCAGCAGGCCGGACAGCGCCTCCATCACCTGCCGGTGGGTCATCGGGCGGTCGTCGTCGACGGCGGCTGCGGCTCCGGTCGAGGCCTGGGCGGTCACGGTCATCTGGGTCCTTCGCGCGGGAAAATTCGTTGCCTTAAGCAACCATACGACCGATAGTTGAGTAAGGCAACCTTCTTCAAGTCCAAGTAAAGCCCCGCCCGACGTGAGAGTTCCGCCACTCCCCCGCGGCCCGTCGGGCCCCCGCCCCGACCCGACGCCCCGTCACCACCAGGCGTTCCTCGTCCGCCACGGCGTCGGCACCGCCCGGCGACCGTGGCCGAGAACCGGCGAGGGAGGTAGGACAAGCGAGTTAGTTCATGGTATTAAGTATCCGTTTTCCGCCGATACGCAAGGAGATGTGGATGACCGCCCCGGGGCAGGGATTCGTCGCCGAACTGAAGGGCGCGGTCACACCGCGTGCGGCACTGCTGGTGATCGGCGTGCTGCTGCTGCAGCTCGGGTTCATCACCTCGTACGTCGGGGCGCTGCACCACCCGGCCCCGCACCAGCTGTCGATCGCGGTGGTCGCCCCGCCGCAGGTCACGCCCAAGCTGGTCCAGGCCCTGGAGTCGGTGCCGGACGAGGCGGTCAAGCCGGTCACCGCGCCGGACGCCGAGACGGCGACCCAGCAGATCAAGGACCAGAAGATCTACGCCGCGCTGGTCGTGAACCCGACCGGCACCGAGGACACCCTGCTGACCGCCGGCGCCCGCGGCACCTCGGCCGCCAAGGCCGCCGAGAGCATCACCACCGCGCTGGACAAGTCCCAGGGCCGCACCGTCAAGGTCGAGGACGTCGTGCCGCTCGCCAAGGGCGACACCAACGGCCTGACCGCCTTCTACCTGGTCATCGGCTGGTGCGTCGGCGGCTACCTGGTCGCCTCCATCCTCGGCATCAGCGCCGGCTCCAAGCCGGCCAACCTCCACCGCCTGCTGATCCGCCTCGGCGTCCTCGCGCTGTACTCGGTCGGCGCCGGCCTCGGCGGCACGGTCATCGCCGGGCCGGTCCTGGACGCGATGCCCGGATCGATCCTGTCGCTGACCGCCATCGGCGCCCTGGTGGTGTTCACCGTCGGCGCCTTCACCATGGCCCTGCAGTGCCTGTTCGGCATCATCGGCATCGGCCTCGCGGTGCTGGTCTTCGTGGTGCTCGGCAACCCGAGCGCCGGCGGCGTCTACCCGGCCCCGATGATGCCGCCGTTCTGGCGGGCGATCGGCTCGCTGATCCCCAACGGCGCCGGCACCAGCGCCACCAAGTCGATCGCCTACTTCGGCTCCACCAACCTGGGCATGCCGATCCTGGTCCTGGTGGTCTGGGCGCTGGTCGGCATCGCCGTCGCCTTCCTGGCCGTCCTGCGCACCCCGCGCGAGGCCGGGCGCGAGCTCGACGCCGAGGCCCCCGCCGCGGCCTGAGCCGCCGCTCCCCCGCGTACCACCGGGCCCCTCGCCGCGATCGCGGCGCGGGGCCCGGTCCGCTCCTGCGGGTCCGTGCCTCAGCCGCCCGTGAGCGGCCCCGGGTCGGCGACGATCGCGCGCACCACGCCCACCGCCGCCCCCAGCAGCGGCCCGCGCCGGCCGAGCCGGGACACCGTCAGCCGGTCCTGCGCCCAGGGCCGCACCGTCACCCGGGCCGCCAGCTCGTGCCGCATCGCCGGCAGCAGCCAGGGCGCCAGCCGGGCGTAGCCGCCGCCCAGCACCACCTCGGCCGGGTCCAGCAGGTTGACCGCCCCGGCGGCGGCGATGCCGAGCGCGGCACCGGCCCCGGCCAGCGCCGCCCGGACCGGCTCGTCCCCGGCGCCGGCGCGTTCGGCGAGCAGCGTCACCCAGTCCCCGCGCACCCCGGCCAGCCCCGCCGCCCGCAGCACCGCCGCCTCGCCCGCGTACTGCTCCAGGCAGCCGTGCGACCCGCAGGCGCAGCGCCGCCCCTCCGGGTGGACGGGCACGTGGCCCAGCTCGCCCGCGTAGCCGCGCGCGCCGCGCAGCAGCCGGCCGCCGACCACCACGGCGGCGCCGACGCCGGCCTCGGCGGAGACGTAGAGGAAGTCCTCCGGGCCCTCGCCCAGCCAGCGTTCGGCCAGGCCGCCGAGGTTGGCCTCGTTGTCCGCGTCGACCGGCAGCTCGGCCAGGCCGTCGCCGACCACGCGCAGCGCCGGGCGCAGTTCGGCGGCCAGCGGGACGTCCTGCCAACCGAGGTTGGCGGCCCGCTGGAGCACCCCGCCGCTGCCGACCAGCCCGGGCACGGCCAGGGTCAGCCCGGCCGGGCGCAGGCCGGACTCGGCGACGGCCGAACGCACCAGCCGGGCCAGGTCGGCCATCACCGCGGCGGGTTCCCGGCCGTGGTTGGCGCTCTCCTCGCGCCGCCAGGCCCGGACCTCGCCGCGCAGGTCGACCACGCAGACGCCGAGGTGGCGGACCCCGATCTCGGCGCCGAGGCCGCCGGGCCCGAGCGGGTTGAGGCCGAGCGCGGTGCCGGGGCGGCCGACCTTGCCGCTGGGGGGCGGCCGGGCCCTCCTCGACGACCAGGCCGGCCGAGATCAGCTGTTCGGCGAGCGAGGAGACCGCGGCCCTGGTCAGCCCGGTTCCGGCGGCCACCTCGGCGCGCGAGCGGGGGCCGCGCGCGATCAGGCCGAGCACCAGGGCCAGGTTGGCCCGGCGCATCCCCTGCTGACTGGCGGGCCCGGTCCGGACGCCGTCCGGCTCCCCGCGCATAACCTCACCTCACGGTCGTAGGGCGTGTCTTGTGGATCTTGTCGGATGGGCCGCGGCGTCGGGGTGCGTGCATCGCAAGGCGGAGGAGGGAGGCGATGCGGAGCATCGGGCGACCGACGACAACGCGGCGAGGTGCGTGCCCCGACGCCGCGGACCCGGCAGGGATCCGCACGACACGCCCTATGGCACATCCCGTGGCATCTCGGGTGCAGCGTAACCGGGTTCCGGCTCCGCGTGCGCCCGGGCGGCGGGGCTGGTGAAGACCCAGCGCCGCATCGCCCAGAAGCGGAACAGCATGGCGACGAAGGTGCCGACCACCATCCCGCTGAGGAAGTCGGCGACCTCCTGCTGGAACGGGTCGACGTACGGTTCGCGCAGGTCGAGGGCGTACCGGGAGAGCGCCAGCGGGATGTCGTTGACGCCGATCGCCACCGCGCTGACCAGGAAGAACAGCAGGGCCTCCGGTCGGCGCCCGTCCGTCCGGAAGGCCCAGCGGCGGTTGAGCACGTAGGAGACGACGGTGGCGATCACCGTCGCCACCGTCAGGGCCACCACCGGCTGGTGCTGCAGGACGGTGAACTTGAGCTCGACGTCGATCACCGTGGTGAGGACGAAGCAGCCGCTGCCGACCGTCAGGAACTTCACCAGCCGGCGGTGCCGCACCAGGAACGGCCGCAGCCGCGCCGGCACCCGGGCCAGGACGCGCTGCGTGGGGGACGGCATCTCCGCAGTGTGGCACGCGGCGGGGGCGGTCGCCCGGGGCCGGCCGGCCCCCCCCCCCCCCCCCCCCAAGCCCCCGCGCCAACCACCCCCCCCCCCGCCACCGCGCCCGCCCCCACACAG
>NZ_JBHZCY010000217.1:0-8440 GCF_042786665.1 Kitasatospora sp. NPDC059146
GCGCAGGGCGGCGCGGCCAGCGCGGCGGCGGTCAGCGCCGCCCGGGCCGCGGCCGCGCAGCGGCGCGGTTCGGGCGGCTCGGGCGGCGACGGCCGTCGGGGCACCCGGGCGTACAGCTCCTCGGCCAGCGAGAACAGGTCGGCGTGCCGGCAGCGCGCCGCGGCGTCCGGGCCGAGCCCGGCCTCCTCCAGCCCGGCGGCGATCTCCAGCGGGTCGACGGCGCGCTCGCACAGGTCCCGGTGCTCGGCCATCAGCTCGCGCACCGGGTCGGCGCTGGCCACGGGGCCGGACATCAGACGGCCTCCGCGAGGGCGGGGCCGGCGGGGCGGGCCGGGTCGGGGCGGGTCGGGTCGGTGCGCACCGTGCGCACCGCCAGGGCGGCGAGCTGCCCGGCCTGCCCGGCCCGGCGGCGCGGCGCGGGCGCCCCGTCCGCCTCCTCGTCGCGGCCGCCGGCCGGGCCGTCGTTGAGCCAGTACTCGGCGGGGCGCGCGAACGGGCGCGGTGCCCGGCCGCCGTGGCCCGCCCCGCCGCCCTCGGGGAAGGCGGGGTACTGCGAGACCAGTTCCAGGTAGATCTCCCGGAAGGCGCCGGTCACCGGCTCGACGGCGAAGCGTTCCTGCGCCCGCAGCCGCCCCGCCAGGCCGAGCCGGGAGCGCCGCTCCTCGTCGCGCAGCAGTGCCAGGCAGGCCCCGGCCAGGGCCCGGGGGTCGCGGGCGGGCACCAGCAGCCCGGTCGGGCCGACCACCTCGCGGGCCACCCCGACGTCGGTGGAGACCACCGCGCGGCCGCTGAGCATGGCGTCGACGAGCAGCCGGGGGCTGCGCTGGGAGAGCGCGGAGAAGACCGCCACCGTGCCGCCCTGCCAGGCCTCGGCGAGCGAGCCGGGCCGGCCGGCGAACTCCACCGCCGCGGTCACCCCGAGCCGTTCGGCGACGGCCGCGCAGTGCGCCCGGTAGCCGGGGGCGGCCTCCTCGCCGTGCAGCACCAGGCGGGCCGCCGGCAGTTCGGCGCGGACCCGGGCGAAGGCGTGCAGCACCAGTTCGGTGTCCCGCCCCGGCTCCAGCGGGCCCGCCCAGACCAGGGTGGGCCGCTCGGGCTCGGGCCCGGCCGCCGGGCGGTCCACCGCCGGGGTGCCCTCGTGGACGACCCGGGTGCGCGCCGGATCGGCCCCGCAGCGGCGCTGCCACTGCTGGTCGTGGGCGCTGCCCGGGGTGAGTATCGCGGCCTGCCGGTAGGTCTCCTCGGTGAGCGCCCGGAAGAAGGACAGCAGCAGCGCCCGGACCGGCCATCGGTACGGCGCCGCGTGACTCGCCCGCTCGCCTCCGGGCGCTCGGACCCGGTGCCGACGGTCGTCGCTCCGGCGCTCGTCCCTCGCTTGTCGCTCCTCGCTTTCGGCACCGGCGCGCCCTTCGGCTCGGGGCGGGTAACCCAGGTACTGCTCGCGCAGGTGCAGGCCGTGCTCGGTGACCACGAAGGGCACGCCGTGCAGCTGCCGGGCGACCAGGGCGGGGAGCGCGGCCGGGCCGCCGCCGACCACGTGGCACAGGTCGACGGCGCCGAGGCCGCCGGGCCCGGTGCCGTACCAGGGCGCGGAGAGCGGGCGCAGGCACTGCTCCAGCAGGTCCGCGGCGACCAGCACGTCGCGGACCAGCGGCTGTCCGGCCGAGGTGTCCGCGCCGGGCAGCCGCCAGGTCCGCTCCAGCACCCGGCGGGCGTGGGCGGAGGCGAGGAAGGCGGGCAGGGTGCCCTCGTCCTCCCGGGCCGACGCCGCCAGCCGGTACAGCCCGGCCCCGAAGCCGGCCCGCTCCCCGGGCAGCACCAGTGCCCGCACCAGGTCCTCGTACGCCCGGGCGTACTGGCGTCTGCGCAGCGCCCCGGGGGCGCGGCCGCGCGGCCGGCGGCCCCACAGCACGAGGTGGTGGGTGCCGGGCCGGGCGGGCGGGCGCCGGGCGCCGGGGTCGTCCGGGCCGGTGAGCAGGTACCGCTCGAACTCGTGCTCCGGCAGGCCCTCGGCCAGCCGCTCGCACCAGGCCCCGGCACCACGGTCGGGATGCGGACGGGCACCCTCGGTGAGCAGCGCGACGCGCACGGGAGTCCTCCTTCTGCCTCGGGACGGGGGCGGTGACGGCAGCCCCGGTCAGGGCCGACCGCCCCCCGCACCCCTGGGACGCCCCCTGGGCGGGGGCCACGGGAGCCGCGGGGCCGTACGCCGGGACGCTTGCTCGGGCCGTGCGCCGCGTGCTCCGGCGTCAGCGGTCCTCCCCCACACCTGTTCGGTCCGGCAGCAGAAAGGTAGGACCGGCCCGGGGCGATCCATCGGTCACATGCCTGGCTGCCACCTGAACGAGTGAACTGCCGTGACCTCGCCCGGGACCGGGCCGTTAGCGGGCGCTATACGCCGCTCCGGCGCCGGGGCGGTACCGCTCCGGTGCCGCTCCGGCCCCGCCCGCCGCTCAGCGGGCGGTGTCCGCGATCAGCTCGCGCACGGCCCGGGCGACCGCGTCGGGGTGCTCCATCATCGCCACGTGCCCGGACTCGGGCAGCACCAGCAGCCGGGCGTCGGCGAAGGCCGCGCAGGCCCGCCGGGCGGAGCGGTAGGCGACCAGCCTGTCGCGCAGCCCGTACACCAGCAGCACCGGCGCCGCGACCTGCTCGGCCTGCCGCCACAGCGCCTGGTCGCCGCGCTCGGTGTAGGCGGAGACGATGCCGCGGGCCGAGCCGATCAGGGCCGGCATCGCGTGCGGCTGCGCCAGCCGGTGCCGGTACTCGGCCACCGCCTCGGCGCGGGCGGTGGGGCTCAGGCCGGCCGGGTCGCCGTAGACCAGGCGCAGCAGGTCCTCGGTGGCCGCCTCGGCGTCGCGCCGCCCGGCCGGCAGCCGGCGCAGCAGGGCGGGCAGTCCGGGCAGGGCGAGCAGGCCGGTGGGCCAGGCGGAGCGCTGCGGGGGCAGTTCGGGCAGCGCGGGCGAGACGAGGGTGAGGCTGCGGACCAGGTCGGGGCGCAGCGCGGCGAGCCGGACGGAGACGGCGCCGCCGAGCGAGTTGCCGAAGAGGTGGACGGGGCCGCGGCCGGCGGCCTCCAGGTAGCCGATGACGGCGCGGACGTGGCCGGAGAGGCTGAGGTTGCCGTCGGCGGGCGGGCCGGAGCGGCCGAAGCCGGGCAGGTCGAGGGCCTCGCCGTCGACGAGGCCGGAGAGCCGGTCCATCAGCGCGCTCCAGTTGCCGGCCGAGCCGCCCAGGCCGTGCACGAAGAGTCCGGGCTCGCGGCCGTCGGTGCCGCCCGCTCCGGCGGGCCGGTGCACCGCGAGCACCGCGCCGGGGACCTCGACCGTACGTACCTGCTGCTCAGCGCTGCTCATGGTGGACGATGGTAGTGAGGGCCGGTCGGGGGCGGCGGGGGTGGTCCGGCCTTCCCGGCCCCCGTCCCGTCCGCCCGTCCCCTCGCCCGCCCCATCCCTCGTCGCACCACTGCCGACGCCGAGGTCAGCGCCGTATTGTGGGCTCCTGACAAGCGGCCGGACTGCTTTTCTCGCCTTCGCCAGGGGCGGGCGCGGTTACCGAAAAGTAGACTCGGCCCTCTTGCCAGCCCCGAAGAACCCCGAAGTGAGGAGCGCCGTGACGGCCATCCAGGAGGCGCAGGAGCGCCCGCGCGGTGCCCGCCTGCCGCGAAGCGCCCGCCGTGAACAACTGCTCGGTGCCGCCCAGGAGGTGTTCGTCGCCCAGGGTTACCACGCGGCCGCCATGGACGACATCGCCGACCGCGCCGGGGTGAGCAAGCCGGTGCTCTACCAGCACTTCCCCGGGAAGCTGGACCTCTACCTGGCGCTGCTGGACAAGCACTGCGACGCCCTGGTCGAGTCGACCCGGGACGCGCTGGGCACCACCACCGACAACAAGCTGCGGGTGGCCGCGACGATGGAGGCGTACTTCAACTACGTCTCCAGCGAGTCCGGCGCGTTCCGGCTGGTCTTCGAGTCGGACCTGACCAACGAGCCGGCCGTGCGCGAGCGGGTGGAGCGGGCCTCCGAGGCGAGCGCGACGCTGGTCAGCCAGGTGATCCAGGAGGACACCGACCTGCCGGAGGCGGAGTCCAAGCTGCTGGCGGCCGGGGTCTGCGGCCTGGCCCAGATCACCGCCCGGTACTGGCTGTCGCAGGGTCTGGACATCCCGCGCGACGAGGCGGTGCGGCTGGTCGCCAGCCTGGCGTGGCGGGGGCTCAAGGGCTTCCCGATGCACCCGGGCGACCTCGCGCCGGAGGGCTCCGCCCAGCAGTGACGATCCGCTGACCTTCGCCTGGGCGGTGATCGGGTGCTCTATGGTGAAGCCGTACGGCGCGGTCGCCGTGATCGCTTGTCCCAGGCGGTCCGTCGCCGCGCGTGGAGACTGCAGAACCGGAGGGACGGAAGCCGTGGAGGTCAAGATCGGCGTGCAGAACGCGCCGCGCGAAATCGTGATCGAGAGCTCGCAGACTGCCGATGAGGTCGAGAGCGCGGTCGCGAAGGCGCTGGAGGGCTCCACCAAGCTCTTCTCGCTCACCGATGAGCACGGCCGTCGCGTCATCGTCCCGGCCGAGCGCCTGGCGTACGTGGAGATCGGCGAGTCGGCGGCCCGCAAGGTGGGCTTCGGCACCACCTGAGCCGCCGCCGAGCAGGTCCGTCCGGTGCCCCGTTCCCTCCCGAGGGAACGGGGCACCGTCGCGTGTACGGGCAGGTCGGCCTGGGTACGGCTCGGGGCCCCGGGCCGGGCGGGCGGGCCCCGGCCACCGGGGCCGCCCCGCCCCCGCACGCCCGTTCCCCCGGGGAGGCCGCCGTGCTGGTCGAATCGCTCGTCTTCGTGCTGGTCGGCCTGGCCGCGGCCGCGGCCGCGCTGCTGGGCCTGCCGGGGTACTACCGGGCCCCCCGCCCGCTGGTGGTGGGGACGGCCCTGGCCTCGGCGCTGCTCGGCGGGGTGGTCGCGCACTTCTGCCTGGACGGTCGCCTGCCGGTGGCCGCGGTGGTGTTCTCGGCACTGGCCGCGGGGGTGGTCACCTCGCTGCTGGCCCGGCCGGACCTCGCCGCCGGGCGGGCCCCGGCGCACCGGCACCACCCGCACCGGGCCGGCGCCCACCGCGCGCCGCGGCGGCACCGGCCGGCCTGAGGCCCGTGGCGGGGCGCACGACGGGGCCCGTGACGGGGCCCGTTACGAGGCCAGGCCGAGGGCGGCCATCCGCCGGGTGTGCGCCTCGGTGATCCGGTTGAACATCTTGCCGACCTCGACCAGGTCGAAGCCCTGCACCTGGACGCCGCCGACCAGCAGGTTGGAGAGCGCGTCCCGCTCGGCGACGACCCGCTGGGCCTGGCTGAGCGCCTCGCCCATCAGCCGCCGGCCCCACAGGGCGAGCCGGCCGCCGGCCCGCGGGTCGGCCTCGATGGCCTGGCGGACCTTGTCGACCGCGAACTGTCCGTGGCCGGTGTCGGACATGACGCTGAGGACCAGGTCGCGGGTGTCGTCGTCCAGCCGGACGGCCACCTCGCGGTAGAAGTCGGTGGCGATGGCGTCGCCGACGTAGGCCTTGACCAGGCCCTCCAGCCAGTCCGAGGGCGCCGTCATCCGGTGGAACAGCTCCAGCGGCTCGACGAAGGGGCGCATCGCCTCCTGCGGGTCGGCGCCGATCTCGGCGAGCCGGTCGTGCAGCCGCTGGTAGTGCTGGAACTCGGCGGAGGCCATCCGGGCCAGGGCCGCCTTGTCGGCGAGGCCGGGCGCCAGCTTGGCGTCCTCGGCGAGCCGCTCGAAGGCGCTCAGCTCGCCGTACGCGAGCGCGCCGAGCAGGTCGAGCACCGCCGCGCGGTAGCCCGGTTCGGCCGAGCACGTGGCCCAGTCGCCGATCGAGCCGGGCGCGCCGTCCTGCGTCTCACCATGGGTCTCCATGACCCGCCACCTTAGTCCCGCCCCCGCCCGCGCCCCACCACCGGACGCACCCCGGTGACCTGCCGGATCGGCTCCCGGCGCCCCCGTCGGCGGGGTCGGTGTCAGACGCATCACGTGTTCGAGTCGTCGCCTGACTGTATGGTGGTACGGAGCCCCGTCGTGCTCGCACGGTGCCACCGCCGTCTCGGTGGCCCGCACGAGCCCGCTCCGTAGCGGCAGCGCGTCCCCCGGACGTGTCCGCACCGGAGGCACGGGTACTCACGTACGCGGATGCCCGGTCGGAGAGCCGATCGGCTCCGACCATGGCTTGGACTTCAAGCCTTGGCACCGCATCAGTGGCCGAGCGAGGGCCGCCGAGACCACGCCCACCTGGCGGAGGTCCCGCGCAGGTCCCTCACGGGAACTCTCCCCGACGCCGCCGGCGACGCGCCCCGCCAACGGGCCGCGCGCACCGGCCGGCCGCAGGGACCGGCGCGGTAGTGCGTCCGCTCAGCTGTACTCGGGGCCGCCAGGCCCGTACACAGCCGCGCGGCTGCCCGCCCGCCGCTCGCTCTCGGCCCCTCCGAAAACGGAAGAGGCAGCACCCTGTCCACCACCGCTGAACCCATCAAGACGACGTTCCGGGACCTGGGGATCCTCCCGGAGACCGCCGAGGCCCTCGAGTCCGTCGGCATCGTCCACCCCTTCCCCATCCAGGAGATGACCCTCCCGGTCGCGCTGACCGGCCACGACGTCATCGGCCAGGCCAAGACCGGCACCGGCAAGACCCTCGGCTTCGGCCTGCCGCTGATCGAGCGCGCCGTGGTGCGCGCCGACGTGGACGCCGGCCGGGCCACCGAGGACCAGCTCTCGGACTTCCCGCAGGCGCTGATCGTCGTCCCGACCCGCGAGCTCTGCACCCAGGTCACCAACGACCTGCAGACCGCCGGCAAGGTCCGCAACGTCCGCGTGCTCGCGGTCTACGGCGGCCGGGCGTACGAGCCGCAGGTCGAGGCGCTCAACAAGGGCGTCGACATCGTGGTCGGCACCCCGGGCCGACTGCTGGACCTGGCCGGCCAGAAGAAGCTGAACCTGTCCAAGGTCCGCGCGCTGGTCCTGGACGAGGCCGACGAGATGCTCGACCTGGGCTTCCTGCCCGACGTCGAGAAGATCATCACCATGCTGCCGGCCAAGCGGCAGACCCTGCTGTTCTCGGCCACCATGCCGGGCCAGGTCATCAACCTCGCCCGCCGGTACATGAGCCAGCCGACCCACATCCGGGCCGCCGCCCCGGACGACACCGGCGCCACCGTCGCCAACATCGAGCAGCACATCTTCCGTGCCCACTCGCTCGACAAGGTCGAGATGGTCTCGCGCATCCTCCAGGCCGACGGCCGCGGACTGGCGATGATCTTCTGCCGCACCAAGCGCACCGCCGCCGACGTCTCCGACCAGTTGACCCAGCGCGGCTTCGCGGCCGGCGCCGTCCACGGCGACCTCGGCCAGGGCGCCCGCGAGCAGGCGCTGCGCGCCTTCCGCAACGGCAAGGTCGACGTGCTGGTCTGCACCGACGTGGCCGCCCGCGGCATCGACGTCGAGGGCGTCACCCACGTCATCAACTACCAGTGCACCGACGACGAGAAGACCTACCTGCACCGGATCGGCCGCACCGGCCGGGCCGGCGCCTCCGGTACGGCCGTCACCCTGGTCGACTGGGACGACATCCCGCGCTGGCAGCTGATCAACAAGGCGCTGGACCTGCCGTTCAACGAGCCGGAGGAGACCTACTCCACCTCGCCGCACCTGTACGAGCTGCTGAAGATCGCGCCGGGCACCAAGGGTGTGCTGCCGCGTTCGGAGCGCACCCGGGCCGGGCTCGGCGCGGAGGAGATCGAGGACCTCGGCGAGACCGGCGGGCGCGGCGCCCGCCCCGGTCGCGGCGCTGCCCGCGGCGGGCGGGCCGGCTCGGGCCGCCCGGCCGTCGAGGCCCCGGCGGCGGAGGAGAAGCCGCGCCGCACCCGTGAGCGCCGCCGCACCCGCCGCGGTTCGGAGCTCGGCGAGGGCGAGGCGGCCGTCGCCGCGGCGGTGACCGAGGCGGCTCCGGCCGTCGAGGGTGCCGAGGGCGAGACCGCGCCGCGCCGTCGCCGCCGCCGTTCGCGCGGTGGCGCCGCCTCGGGCGAGGTCACCCCGGTGGCCGCCGCCGAGGTCGTCGCCGAGGCGGCCGCGGTGGTCGAGGCCGCCGTGGTCGCGGCCGAGCCGGTGGCCCCGGAGGCCCCGGTGGCCGAGGAGAAGCCGCGCCGGACCCGGACCCGCAAGCCCAAGGCCGAGGCGGCCGAGGTGGCCGAGGCCGTCGAGGTCGTGGAGGCCGCCGCCGTCGCCGAGGCTCCGGCCGAGGCCCCGGCGGAGAAGAAGCCGGCCCGCACCCGGACCCGCAAGCCCAAGGCCGAGGTCGCCGAGGTCGCGGAGACCGTCGAGGCCGCCGCCGTCGCCGAGGCTCCGGCCGAGGCCCCGGCGGAGAAGAAGCCGGCCCGCACCCGGACCCGCAAGCCCAAGGCCG
>NZ_JBHZCY010000218.1:0-8311 GCF_042786665.1 Kitasatospora sp. NPDC059146
ACCGAGTCCTGACCACGCCCAGCACACCGAGCACCACCACCGAGCAGCTCACCATCGCTGCTTGACATCCATAAGAGCATCCACCTCCCCCCCCCCCCCCAGAACCACCGAAGGAACCCAGGAACCATGAGCGCCCCCTCCGTCCCCACCGTGAAGCTGAACAACGGCGTCGAGATCCCCCAGCTCGGCTTCGGCGTCTTCCAGGTCCCCGACGACGAGACCACCACCGCCGTCACCGCCGCCCTCGAAGCCGGCTACCGCAGCATCGACACCGCCGCGATCTACGGCAACGAGGCCGGCGTCGGCCGCGCCCTGGCCGCCTCCGGCCTGGCCCGCCAGGACCTGTTCGTCACCACCAAGCTGTGGAACGCCGACCAGGGTTACGACGCCACCCTGCGCGCCTTCGACGCCGGCCTCGCCAAGCTCGGCCTCGACACCGTCGACCTCTACCTCATCCACTGGCCCACCCCGGCCCGGGACCGCTACGTCGACTCCTGGCGCGCGATCGAGCGCCTCGCCGCCGAGGGCCGGATCCGCGCCGCCGGCGTCTCCAACTTCCAGCCCGCCCACCTCCAGCGCCTGCTGGAGACCAGCGAGCTCGTCCCCGCCGTCAACCAGGTCGAGCTGCACCCCGGCCTCCAGCAGAGCGAGCTGCGCGCCTTCCACGCCCGGCACGGCATCGCCACCGAGGCCTGGAGCCCGCTCGCCCAGGGCGCCGTCCTCGACGACCCGGCCGTCACCGCGATCGCCGAGCGCACCGGCAAGTCCCCGGCCCAGGTCGTGCTGCGCTGGCACCTCCAGCTCGGCAACGTCGTCATCCCGAAGTCCGTCACCCCCGCCCGGATCCGGCAGAACCTCGACGTCTTCGACTTCGAGCTGACCGAGCAGGACATGGCCGGCATCGCCGCGACCGACCGCGGCCTGCGCACCGGCCCCCACCCGGACTAGTTCAACTGACCGACCCCGCACCCCGACGGCCTGCCGACGGCGCTCGACGCCGTCGGCCGCCCGCCGCGCACGACCACACCACCGCCCCCACCGTCGGGGCAGCAACCCCAAAGGCATTGTCATGTCCATCAAGAACATCCTCTCCGGCAAACTCGGCTTCGGCACCGCCCCGCTCGGCAACATGTTCCGCGCGATCCCCGAGGACGAGGCCGCCGCCACCGTCGAGGCCGCCTGGGAGCACGGCGTCCGCTACTTCGACACCGCCCCTTTCTACGGCGCCGGCCTCGCCGAGGAGCGCCTGGGCCGGGTCCTGGCCGGCAAGCCGCGCGACGCGTACGTGCTGTCCACCAAGGTCGGCCGGGTCGTCCTCGACGAACGCGAGGAGGGCGCCCGCGACCTCGGTGAGAAGGGCGGCCTGTTCGAGCACGGCAACCCCAACAAGATGCTCCACGTCTGGACCGCCGACGCCACCGAGCGCTCCATCGAGGGCAGCCTCCAGCGCCTGGGCACCGACCGGCTGGACGTCGTCTGGGTCCACGACATCGCCCAGGACTTCCACGGCGACGAGTGGCTCGCCAAGTTCGAGGAGGCCCGCACCGGCGCCTTCCGCGTCCTCGGCCGGCTGCGCGACGAAGGCGTCATCAAGGCCTGGGGCCTGGGCGTCAACCGGACCGAGCCGATCGAGCTCACCCTCTCCCTCGACGAGCCCCGGCCCGACGGCTTCCTGCTCGCCGGCCGCTACACCCTGCTCGACCACGACCACGCGCTCCAGCGCCTGCTGCCGATGGCCCAGGAGCAGAACGTGGACATGGTCGTCGGCGGCCCCTACAGCTCCGGGATCCTCGCCGGCGGTACCCACTTCGAGTACCAGCAGGCACCCGGGCACATCGTCCGGCGGGTCACCGAGCTCAAGGAGCTCACCGCCCGGCACGGCGTCTCCGTCAAGGCCGCCGCGCTGCAGTTCTCCCTCGCCCACCCCGCCACTGCGGCCGTCATCCCCGGCGCCACCAGGCCCAGCCGGATCGCGGAGGACACCGCCGCCCTGAACGAGACCGTCCCGGCCGCGTTCTGGCACGACCTGCGGGCCGCCGGCCTGGTCAGCCCCGCCGCCCCGCTCCCCCACGACGCCTGAGCCCCGGCCGCACACCCCACGCCGTCCCCCTCGCCGTCCCCCGTACTGCCCCCAGGAGATGCACCATGGCCTCCACCTCCGTCAGCCGCGTCCTGCCCGCCTCCCCCGAGAAGGTCTGGGACCTCATCGGCGGCTTCGACTCCCTGCCCGACTGGCTCCCCTACATCCCGGAGAGCACCGCCTCCGAGGGCGGCCGCGTCCGCAGCCTCAAGAACCCCGACGGCGAGGTCATCGTCGAGCGCCTCGTCGGCTTCGACGAGGCCGCGCGCCACTACTCGTACGCCATCCTCCGGGCGCCGTTCCCGGTCACCGGCTACCTCTCCACCCTCCGGGTGCACACCGTGCCCGGCCACGACGACCTCGCCGAGGTCCAGTGGTCCGGCCGCTTCACCCCGGACGGCGTCACCGCCGCCGAGGCCGAGGAGCTCTTCGCCGGCATCTACCGGGACGGCCTCGACGCCCTCCACCGGACGCTCGCGGGCTGACCCGGCGGGCCGTCCACCCTCTTACAACGCCTGTGGCCGGGTGGGCGGTTCACCTCCTTCGTGAACCGCCCACCCGGCCACAGCCCTTTCCCCTTCCCTGGCCCGCCCTTTACCCAAGCCCGACCCGGGCGTGCGGCATGATCTGTACGGATCAACCGCCGACCGAGGAGCCACCGATGCACCGCTCCGCGCGCACCGCCGCCCTGGCCGCACTCGCCCTGCTCGCCGCCGCCGGCTGCGCGGCCACCCCCGCAGGGGCCCGCACCCAGCCGCCCACCGGCTCCGCCACCGCCGCTCCCGCACCCAGCGGCTCGGCCGCCTGGACCGGCGGCTTCCGCGGCTACGGCACCGCCCAGTGGCAGCGCTCCTGGGGCGTCGCGGGCCAAGGTGCCTGGGGCGCGGCCGACTTCACCGCCGTCGAGGACCGGACCGCCCCCGACGGCGGCCCCGCGCTCCAGGTGACGTACGGCGCCGGCTCCTCCGCCAACTCCTGCACCGACTGCCCCAATCCGGGCGGCGGCCAGTTCTACACCGACCTGAACGCGCTCGGCCTGTCCGCCCTCGCCCAGGGGCCCACCCTGGACCTCAAGTACTCCCTCCGCTTCCCCACCGGCCGCGACTGGGGCAAGGCCGGCAAGCTGCCGGGCCTGTACGGCGGGAAGATCGGCCAGGAGTCCGGCGGCAACCACGGCGCGGGCTGGTCCACCCGCTACATGTGGCGGGGTGCCAACGGCAGCCCCGACAACGGCGAGGTCTACCTCTACACCCCGACCGACTCCGGCCCGACCGGCTACGGTGTGGACGAGGGCCTGGGCGACTGGCACTTCCAGGCCGACGACCGCTGGCACACCGTCGAGCAGTCGGTGAACCGGAACACCGGCGAGGTCACCGTCTGGTACGACGGCCGCCAGGTGTACTCCGCCAGGGTCGCCTCCGGCATCGCCTCGATCCCCTTCGGCGGGGTGCTGTTCTCGACCTTCTACGGCGGCCACGACACCAGTTGGGGCCCGGCCAGCACCCAGCGCGCCCAGTTCGCCGGCTTCTCGCTCTCCGCCGGCGTCCAGCACTGACGAGCGGGGGCCTCACCGCCCTCGTCAAGGGGGTTTCCGGACTCCGGGATCCCAGCTGGAAATGGTCGGTGAAGGGCGTCCAAACATGTAGCGGTCATGCCATACTGCGTCGGTGACCTCAGCCAGCCCAGCGACACCCCCGCACCGCTCCAGGCCCCAACTGGGCCGGAAATTCACCATGCTGTGGTCGGCCTCGTCGATCTCGGCGGTCGGCGACGGCATGCGGGACTCGTCGCTTCCGTTGCTCGCCCTGGCCATCTCGGACTCCCCCTCGGCGGTGTCCGTGGTCGCGGTGGCCGGATCCCTCCCCTGGCTGCTGATGGCCCTGTTCGGCGGCGTCATCGCCGACCGCTTCGACCGCCGCCGGCTGATGTGGACGATCGACTTCGGCCGCGCCGCCATCCTGCTGGGGTTCGCCGCCTGGGTCTTCTCCACCACCCCGCCGCTCGCCCTGCTCGCCGCCCTGGCCTTCGTCCTCGGCTGCGGGGAGACGGTGTTCGTGAACGCCGCCACCTCGACCATCCCGGACGTGGTCCGCTCCGAGCAGCTGGACGTCGCCAACGGCCGTCTCCAGGGCGGCCTGCTGGTCGGCCGGATGATCGGTCCGCTGGTCGGCACCAGCCTGTTCGCGATCGCGGCCGGCTACCCGTTCACCGTCGACGGCGTCTCCTTCGCCCTCGCCGCCGCCCTGGTCGCCGCGACCGGCCGCTCGGGCTCCCCCCGGGCGCGGTCCGAGCGCCGGGTCATGGCCGAGGTCCGCGAGGGCGTCCGCTGGCTGTACGGGCACAAGCAACTGCGCCTGGTCGCCTCGCTCTCCGCCGTGGCCGCGGGCGCCTCCTCCCTCGGCATCACCATGATGGCGCTGCTGGTCACCCGCACCCTGCACGAGCCCACCTGGGCCTTCGGCGCCGTCCTCGCCACCGGCGTGGCCGGCGGCACCGCCGCCAGCATGGTGGCCGGCCGGATCGGCGAGCGGCTGGGCCGGCGGGCCCGGATCACCCTCGCCTTCGTGCTGATGGGCTCCTCGCTGCTGCTGATGGGCCTGAGCCCCTCGGTGTTCGCGGTGGCCCCGCTGTTCGCGCTCGGCAACTTCGGCGTGGTCACCTGGAACGTCCAGGCGATCTCGCTGCGCCAGCAGACCGTGCCCAAGGAACTGCTCGGCCGGGTCAACAGCTGCTACCTGATGCTCTCCCGGGTCGGGATGCTGATCGGCGCGGGCCTCAGCGGCTGGATCGGCTCCACCGTCGGCATCCGCACCCCGATCGTCATCGCCGGTGCGCTGATCCTCGCCGCGCTGTTCGTGATCCCGCGGATGGGCGACCTCGAACCGGCCCCGGCGCCCGTCGCCGAGGAACAGCCGGTCGAGCAGCGCGCGGGCTGACCCGTCCTGACCGACTGACCGACTGACCGACTGACCGACTGACCGACCGCAGGCTCGACGGCGGCGGCTCCCTCCCCCGGGGGAGCCGGTTCCTCCTCCCGGCCGAGGCCCACCCCCGGTCCGGCTGCGAGCGTTGGGGCACCGCCCCCGCCGCACCGGAGAGCCCCCATGACCGCCCTCGCCCAACTCCCGCCCGCCACCGGCCGCCTGCGCACCGCCTGGGCCGCCGCCCACACCCCCGTCCCCGGCGTTCCGCGCTGGGCCGGGCTCGCCGCCCGGGCGGTGCCGCTCACCGTCCTGCCGTCCAGCGCCTGGCGGATCGCCACCTGCACCTTCCACGCCCCGCTGGACGGCGACGCGGTGCAGGACTCCGGCAGCCTCCCCTGGTGGCTGCCGCTGGAGCTGTACGTCGTCCTGCTGTCGGCCGTCTCCGAGCTGCTCGCCTTCACCGCGCTCGGCCTGGTCGCCCGCTGGGGCGAGGTGCTCCCGCGCCGGCTCCCGCTGCTGGGCGGCCGACGTGTCCCGGTCGCGGCGGCCGTCGTCCCGGCCGCGCTGGGCGCCGCCGCGCTCAGCGTCGGCACGCTGCTGTTGACCGTGCTGCTCTCGACCGGCCGCGACCTCCGGGGCCGACCGCTGCCCGACGGCCTCCCGATGCTGTCCGGCGACTGGCACACCGTCGTCCTGGTCGCCTGCTACGCCCCACTGCTGCTCTGGGGCCCGCTGCTGGCCGCCGTCACCTGGGCCTACCTCCGCCGCCGACGCGGTCCCTCGTCATGAGCGCACCTGCGCACACACCATAGACTGCGGGCATGAGCTCCGGCGCCGATCTGGCAGATGCACACCGCTCGCAGCAGCGGGCCGAGGCGCGGCTGGACGTCGCCGCCTCCGTCCTCTCCCTGCTGGCCGACCGCACCCGGCTGGCGCTGCTGGAGCGGCTCGGCCGGGGCGAGGCGGACGTGACCACGCTGACCGAGGCGACCGGGGCCGCCCGACCCTCGGTCAGCCAGCACCTGGCCAAGCTGCGGCTGGCCGGGCTGGTCGCCACCCGCAAGGACGGCCGGCGGGTGGTCTACTCGCTGCGCCACGGGCACCTGCGCCGGCTGGTGGACGAGGCCCTGAACGTCGCCGACCACCAGATCGGGCACCTCCCCCCGCACGACTGAGCCCCGGCCGGTCCGCGCAGGTCGTTCCGTCCGACAAACAGGTGCACACGTATGCACGCATTGCCTATGATGGGCGCACCACCACCCCCACCTCCGCCCCGGGACGGGCCCATGCTGAGCGTGCTGCGCAACCGCACCTACCGCCACCTGTTCACCGCCCAGGTCGTCGCCCTGGTCGGCACCGGCCTGGCCACCGTGGCGCTCTCGCTGCTCGCGTACTCGATCGCCGGGAGCGACGCCTCGGCCGTCCTCGGCACCGCACTGGCGATCAAGATGGTCGCGTACGTGACGATCGCCCCGGTCGCCGGAGCCCTCGCCGGGCTGGTCCCCCGGCGCACCCTGATGGTCGCCATGGACCTCACCCGGGCCGCCGTCGCCCTCACCCTGCCGTTCGTCGACCGGGTGTGGCAGGTCTACGTCCTGATCTTCCTGCTCCAGGCCGCGTCCGCCGCCTTCACCCCGACCTTCCAGGCCACCATCCCCGAGGTGCTGCCCGCCGAACGCGACTACACCCGGGCGCTGTCGATGTCCCGGCTCGCCTACGACCTCGAATCGCTGTTCAGCCCGGCACTCGCCGCCCTGCTGCTCTCCGTGGTCCCGTACCACTGGCTGTTCGCCGGAACGACCGCGGGCTTCCTCGCCTCCGCCGCCCTGGTCGTCTCCGTCGTGCTGCCCAGGCCCCGGCCGGTCGAACGCACCGACGGGATCTACCGCAGGGCCGCGTTCGGCACCCGGCTGTTCCGGGCCACCCCACGGCTGCGGGCACTGCTCGCCCTGGACCTCGCGGTGGCGGCCGCCGGCGCCATCGTCTTCGTCGACACCGTCAACGTGGTCCGCGACCACTTCCACCGCCCGGTCGGCGCCGTCTCGCTGGCCCTCGGCGCGTACGGCGTCGGCTCGATGCTCGCCGCCCTGCTGCTGCCGCGGCTGCTCACCCGGGTCAGCGACCGGTCCGTCATGCTGCCCGCCGCCTTCGCCCTGCCCGGCGTCCTCGCCGCCGTCACCGCGATCACCGCCGCCCCGGCCGGCACCGGCAGCTGGCTCGCCCTGCTCGCCGCCTGGGCCCTGATCGGCGCCGCCGGCTCGGCCGTCCTGACACCCGGCGGCCGGGTGGTCCGCCGCTCCGCCGCCGACCCCGACCTGCCAGCCGCGTTCGCCGCCCAGTTCTCGCTGTCGCACGGCTGCTGGCTGCTCACCTACCCGCTGGCCGGCTGGCTCGCCGCCGGCGCCGGACTCCCCGCCACCGCGGTCGTCCTGGGCGCGGTCGCACTCGCCGCCGCCCTGGCCGCCACCGCCCTGTGGCCCGCCCGGGAGCCGGACGCCCTCAACCACCGCCACACCGAGCTGCCGCTCGGCCACCCCCACCTCGCGGACGCCCGCCCCACCCCCGACGGCAGCTGGCAGCACGGCCACCACTACGTGATCGACCAGCACCACCCCACCTGGCCCCACCCACCCCGCGCCGCACTGAACTGAACTGAACTGAGCGGTGGGGCCGACGGACGGCCGGCCCCGGTCCCACCGGGGCCCCGGGTCAGCCCCTGGTCACCGGGATGCTGTGCGCGGCCATCGCCGCCGCCAGCCGGTCCGGCTCGTCCGGGGTGATCACCGGCTTGACCCGGGCGCCGAGGTCGACGACGAAGGCCACGCTCTTGTCGATCCGCCCCAGGTCCAGGTTGAAGTAGTGCACGAAGTCCCCGGAACCCCAGATCCGCCACCGCCCGCCGACCCGGGTCAGCGGCACCTGCCGCAGCCCGCGGATCCGCCCGTACGGGATCCGCTTGGCGGACGCCAACGGGAAGTAGTACCGGCGAATCACGAGCTCACGCGCGGTGCACGTCACCAGACCGTCGTTGTACATGCGGGCCAGGCTAGCCCCGGCCCCCCGCGCAAGCCCTCCCATCGGAGGCCGGTCCGGGCAGGTCCGCCCGGACGTCGCATTGGGGGGACTACCTGGTGATACGCCTACTGCTCCCCGCGGACGTACACCTGGGCGGACCCGGAAATGCGAAAAGGCCCCGCCGGGTTCACCCGGCAGGGCCTTCTCTGAATGATTGTTCGGCGGCGTCCTACTCTCCCACAGGGTCCCCCCTGCAGTACCATCGGCGCTGTGAGGCTTAGCTTCCGGGTTC
>NZ_JBHZCY010000219.1:0-8016 GCF_042786665.1 Kitasatospora sp. NPDC059146
GGGCCGGGCGGTCGGAAACGGCACCGGTCAGTACGAGGCGCTGGTGGCACATCGGCCGGTGTCGCCGTTGCACACCACGACGTGCGAGGTGATCCCGGCGTCCAGCAGGGTGTCGGTCCAGGCCGTGTCGTGAGGGATGTTGGTCCAGTTGCTGGAGCTCCCGCCGTTGGACTGCGAGAGCACCACGCTGCACGCGTTGCCCCCGGTGGAGATCGCGTAGCCCTGTACGTGGTCGTGCCCGCTGTAGAACGAGACCACCATGCCCCCGGCACAACCGGGGACGTTGGCCGGGTAGGTGGTGTCGGCCGACGCGATCCCGGTGCTGAGGCCCAAGCCGACCGCGGCGACGGTGGCGACGGCGCCGAGGCGGACGGCGGTGCGCTTCGTGATCATCGGTGTCTCCTGGTGTTGTCGGTGGTTGCTCTGGTTGCTTTCCGGTTCCGGCCCGCGCGCTACCGCGTCAGGTACCAGCTCTGGTACGGGTTGTTGCTGTTGCAGCCCTCCTCGTGGAAGAGGTAGGGGCTGTTGTTGCCGTTGTCCAGGCAGGAACGCACGGCGAAGTTGAAGAACTGGGTGCCGTACGCGCCGTTGGTCATCGCCCAGATCTGGTAGGGGTCCTTGTCGTCGCAGGACTTCATCTGGACCGTGCCGGAGCTCATCGCCCGCATGCAGCGCCCGCTGCTGTCGTTGCGGAGCTGGACGTTCGGGTAACCCGTGTCGGGCGCGGCGGACGCGACCTTCCAGCGGAGGTTGGCCGCGCCGGTGCTGTAGGTGGTCGAGCTCAGCTCGTAGCTGCCGTACACGCTCCCGAGGTGGTGATCGATGAACTTGACGCTGCCGATGACCAGGTTGTCCTGGTTGTAGTAGGCGTTCGCCGTTCCCGACGCGCCGATCACCGTGACGAGTGCGGCCGCCACACCGAGCACGGCCGTGTACCGGTACCTCATTCGTTGCCCCCCAGTCGGTAGGAATCGCCGTCGCCGGCGCGGGGTCCATCCTCACCGCGGCCCGTACGGACCGACCACGACGTTCACCCGACGTTGACCGGACACTTCCGCTGGGGGGCCGTCAGCGCGGTCCGTGCGGCGGCCAGGGGCCGGCCAGCAGCCGTTCGGCCTCCGCCACGATCGCGGCGCCGAGCTCGCCGAACGTGCGGATCCGCTCGCCCGCCGGGCCGTCGCACCCGGTGTCCAGGGTCGCGAGCGTGGTGGGCTGAATGCACTTCCGAAACTATTTCAATACGATCACAAGATGAGGCAAAGACGCCGTAAAGCAGATGATCGTGCAGGTCGGGGTGATTTCCCGGGATAACCTTGCGGCGCTTTGGGCGGCCCCTGCCGGGATTTCCGCCGCCCGTGTCGTTCCCCTGGGGAGTCATTTCATGAAGAAGTTCCTTGCCGCCCTCGCCGTGGCCGGCACCGCCGCCACCTCGGTGGTCGTGCTGGCGCCCGCCGCCTCGGCCGCCGGCTGCGTGCCCAACAGCATCACCAGCCAGGGCACCACGTTGAACAACGTCACGGTCCTCACCAAGTCCAACTCCCCGTGCCACGACGTCAACGTCTCCTGGTCGAACAACCCGTGGGGCAAGTACTCCGGCTACGCCGGCTACTACCGGAAGTCCTCCGGCAGTGGCTGGATCGGCGCCTCGCGCGGCTACGTCCAGTTGGACAACGGGACCCATGACATCAACGACCCCGCCAACACCCTGATCACCGACCTGAGCCCCGGCACCCAGTTCACCGTGATCAGCCGCAACCCGGGTGACCAGCTCGTCGTCGTGCACTGACGCCCCCCCGTGGCCCCCGCCCGGACAGCGGGCGGGGGCCACGGTGCTTTCGCGCCCATCACCGCTCCCGTCCTCCCCCGCCCCGCCGGAGTCCTCCGCCCATGCCCCGCGTCCACCGGCGTCCGCGCCGCACCACCGCCCCGCACCCGGCGGCCGGACTGCTCTGCGCCGCCCTGGCCCTGACGACCGGATGCTCGGCCGCCGGCCCGGGAGCCACGGCCGCCACCGCGCCGCCCTCCGCCGAACGGGCCGCCGTGGACTACCGGTTGCCGACGGACCTCACCCCGATGCTGCTGCCGGCCAACGGCGTGGACACCCGGCTCACCCAGGGGCTCGACGGCTTCACCGCCCTGGTCCGGGACCGGGCGATGCGCGACTGCCTGGCCACCGCCCGCGTCCAGGTGCCCGACGCCCCGCCCCCGATGTTCATCCGTCAGTTCGAGATCCCCGACCTGGCCCACATCGCCCGCCACGGGTTCAGCCCGAGCACCGTCCCGACCGCCCCGGCACCGATGTCCGGGACGTCCTCGGCGTCCGCCGACCCGGCCGCCCAGCAGCGCTGCGACCGGGAGGGCGCGACCGCCTCCGACCACCTGCGCTCCGGCTACGGGCCCTTGCAGTCCGCCTGGCTCACCGGCCTCGCCGTCCTGGAACGGGACGAAGCGGTGCTCGCCGCCCGACGGGAGCTGCCGGACTGCCTGGCCGGGCAGGGCGTCCGGGCCGACGGCGAGCAGCACTTCTTCGACCAGGTGGACCGCGCCCTCCAGAGCGCCCCGACCGAGGAGGCCGCCCGCGCCGAGGACCGCCGCCTCGGCGCGGCCTACGCCCTCTGCATGCGGCCGGTCGAGGCGGCCCGCGAGCCGCTGCGCGCCGCACTGCGGGACACCTTCGTCCGGGAGCACGGGGCCGAGCTGGCCCGGGTGCGCGACGCGCTGCCCGGGCGGGTCGCCGAGCTGGAGCAGCGCTACTCGATCCGGTTCGGGGTCCCCGTCGAGGCGTGACCGGCCGGGAGAGCGGGCGACCGTAGTACTGGCGTATCACTCCGGTACCCCACGGAGGCTACGAGCGACAACAGGACGGTTGCCTCTGCGGGTTGATCCGATCCGGAGCCGCGGGATCTAGCGTCCCTCCCATGAAACGCAATCACCGAACGGGCGTTGTCGCGGCGTTGGCGCTCGCCGCCCTCGTCACCGGAACCGGCGCCGGGTTCGCCGCCACGACCGCGCCGGCGGACGCACCGGCGGCCGCGCGGTCCTTCCAAGGCGCACTCCCCGCACCGACCGGCCCCTACGCCGCCGGCGAGGACGTCATCCACCTCACCGACGAGAGCCGTCCCGACCCGTGGGTGCCGTCGTCCGGCCCCCGCCAACTGGCCGTCACGATGGTCTACCCGGCCGTCCCCGGGACCGGCACTCCGGCCCCTTACACGACCCTCGCCGAGGCAGCCGGAATCCTCCAGCGCCGGAACGTGCCGGCGAGCTCCGGCGTCACCCCGCAGACCCTTTCCAGCGTCACCACCCACGCCTTCGACGGCGCGCGGCCGCAGCGCGGCAAGCATCCGCTGGTGGTCCTCTCCCCCGCGTTCGAGAACCCGCGCATGACGCTCACCTCGCTCGCGACCGAGCTGGCCAGCCACGGTTACGTCGTCGCGCTCGTCGGCGACACCAACGGGGACAGCGGTGAGACGCTGGCGAACGGCCGGACACCGCCGTGCGCGATCTGCGGTGACCCGACGAAGGTCGACTCCGTCCCCGCCAACCGTGCGCTGGACGCGTCCTTCGTGATCGACCGGTTGACGCACGGCAACACCGCGTGGCCCCTGGCGCACCTCATCGACAAGCACCAGATCGGCATGGCCGGACACTCCATCGGCGGAGCGGCGGCCGCCGACACGATGGTCGCCGACCCGCGCGTACGGGCCGGGGTGAACCTGGACGGCGCCTTCAAACCGGCCCCGGCGCCCGGCCGGATCGACCGGCCGTTCCTCATGCTGGGCATCACCGACAGCCACTCGCCCAGCGGCACCGACACCACGTGGGGGGACGCCTGGGCGGCCCTCGGCGGCTACAAGAAGTGGCTGACGGTCGCCGGCGCCGACCACTTCAGCTTCTCCGACCTGGACCTGATCCAGGAGCAGGCCGGGTTCCCGACGCCGCCCCTCTCCCCGGAGCGCGGGGTGGCGATCACCCGCGCGTACGTGACGGCGTTCTTCGACCGGACGCTGGAGGGGATCCCCAGCCCGCTGCTGGACGGCCCCTCGGCGGACAATCCGGAAGTGGTCTTCCAGGACTAGTTCAGCGCCCGTGCACCCACCCCCGCGTCCTGAACCGGGTGGCCCGCCAGGGTGTGTCAGACACACCCTAGGACAGCCCCAGGCCCCGGCGGATCGCGAGCTCCACCGGCGAGTAGGCGCCGTCGGCCCGCTCCAGCTCGTACGGTGCGGCCGGCATCAGCGGCGGCTGGGCCATGAAGCGCGGCCGCCGCCCGTGGTGCGGCTGCGCCGCGTGCACCAGGAACGGGTGGCACAGGTAGACGTCGCCCGGGGAGCCGGTGGCGAAGGCGACCGGCCGGTGGTCGGAGGCGGCGACCAGGGCGGGGGCGAGCGCCAACCCGCTCGCGCCGTCCTCCCCGTACTCCGCCAGCACCTTCGGCGCGTCGAGGTGCGAGCCGACCCTGATCCGGGTCGGGGCGTCCTCCTCGCCGACCTCGCTGAACAGGAACAGCATCAGCAGCGCCCGGTCCCGGGAGCGCAGGTTCGTGAAGTACCAGGTCTCGCCGTCCGGCAGGTAGCTCCCCTCGATGTGCCAGCCCGCGTCGTCCGGCTCCTCCGGGTGCGGGAAGCGCAGCGGGAAGGTGCCGAGCGAGTAGCGCGGCTCCCAGTGCCCGGCACCGACCAGCAGGTCGTACGCGTGGTGCAGCGCCGGGGAGTTGGGGGCGGCGGCGAACGGGCCCTGGGCCAGGCCGCCCACCCGGTGGACGGGCTGGGTCCAGGTCGCCGGGTCGTCCGGGTCGCAGCCCGTCTCGCGCCACAGCAGCCGCTCGCAGTCGGCGGCCACCCGGGGCGCGACGGCGCCCTCCAGCTTCACGAAGCCGTCGCGGAGGAAGCGGGAGGTCAAGGTCGTGTCGTCCATGCCCCCATCCTGCGGCGCCACCGGCCCCGGTGACCCGACAGAAGCGGTGCGGGGGATGTCGGGTGACCGGGGCCGGTGGGAGGGGTGTCGGGCCGGTACCTTGTTGGCATACCTTCAGTACGTCAAGGACAGGGGGCCACGATGGCGCAGGGAGTGCGGGCCCGGCAGCGGGAGCAGACCCGGCAGTCGCTGCTGCGCGAGAGCAGGCGGCTGTTCTCGACGGAGGGGTACGGCGCCGTGGGGCTGGCGGAGATCGTGGCGGCGGCCGGGGTGACCAAGGGCGCGCTGTACCACCACTTCGACAGCAAGACCGCGTTGTTCCGCACCGTGCTGGAGCAGGTGCAGCAGGAGGTGGCCGAGCGGATCGCGGTGACCGCGGACGCCCGGGAGGAGCCGTGGGAGCAGCTGGTCGCCGGGTGCGAGGCCTTCCTCAGCACCTCCACCGACCCGTCGGTCCAGCGCATCCTGCTGGTCGACGGGCCTGCCGTGCTGGGCTGGAGCGAGTGGCGGGCCATGAACGAGGCCACCTCCGGCCGGCACCTGGCCGATGTGCTCGCCGTGCTGATCGCCGAGGGGACGATCCCCGCCCAGCCGGCCGCGCCGCTCACCCACCTGCTGTCGGGTGCGATGAACGAGGCGGCCCTGTGGCTGGCGGCCTCGGGCGGCCCCGACGACCTGGCGGACACCGTCCGGGCGCTCACCCGACTGCTTGAGGCGCTGCGCGCGCGGTGAGCCGGGACGGCTGCCGGTGGCGGTGCGCGCAGGGGTAGCAACCGCCTTGGCCGCGGCGGATGTTGTTGAGCATCGGGGTGCCGATGTGGCCGCACCGGGTGCAGCGGCAGCGCCACTGGTCGCGCACCCGGCCGGGGAAGGGCTCCAGCGGCTCCATGCCGACCGCGCGCATCTCGGCCACCGCGGCGGCCGGGTCCACCGGGGCGCGGCCCGCGCAGGTGAGGCAACCCCCGCCGCCCGCACGGATCTTGAACAGCCGGGGGTGGACGGTCCGGCCGCAGGGCAGGTGGCGGCAGCGCCAGCGCACCCGGGCGCCCGGGTAGGGGTCGAGCGGCTCGTAGCCGGCCGCCCGCATGTCCGCCTCCGCACGCTCCTGTCCGGCCGCGCGGCGCCGGCGGCCGGCGGCGGTGCGCCCGCACTCGCGGCAGCCGGCGCTCCGGCCGGTGCGCACCAGGGTGAAGGTGGGCGCGACGCGGTGGGCGCCGGCGGTGCAGCGGCAGTTCCAGGCCACGTTGGCGCCCGGGTAGGGCTCCAACGGCTCCAGGCCCGCCGCGCGCATCACCGCGGCCGCCGTGTCGGGATCGATTCTTCCTGCCATGGCACCTCTCCCCTTGGGTCCCTCGCAGTTGTCGGTACGACGTCGACGCGGACGCCGTTGGGGTCCACGACCGTTCGCCCGCCCCCGGTGTCCGCCTCCAGGACGATCCGCACCGCGCGCACCGGCCGCTTCCACTCCTCGGGCGCCTCCGGGTGGGACGGGTCCACGAGGGTGAGTTCGACGGGCCGGGGGGCGGGGCGGCCGAGGACGAGACACCAGGGCGCCTCGCGCACCGTCTCGAAGCCGAAGCGCCCGGCGTAGAACGCGCGGGTCTCGTCGAGGCGGGACGTACAGATCACCGGACGGAAGCTGGCCAGCATGGACGGCATCCCCATTCACGTACCAACGGTATGTCAACTGAACCTATTTGCGTACCGTCGGTATGTCAACACGGTCGGTGGCGGCCCTCGCCGGACACGGCACGGCGGACGGCGTCCGGACATGCGCCGACGGCCGGTCCCGTCCCGGACCGGCCGTCGGGCGCTGCGGCTGCGCCGCCGACCGGCGCTACTCCGCCGCGGCCACCACCGGCTCCGCGCCGGCCTCCTCCTCCGCCCCGGCCCCCGCCGGCGGGGCCTTGATCACCAGGACCACCAGCACCGCGCTGGCGAGCGCCAGCACGGCCCCGATCCCGCCGATGACGTTCATGCCGTCGGTGAACGCGGCCCGGGCGGAGTCCAGGAACGCGCCCGCCGCATCGGCGGGCAGGCCCTTGGCCGCCTCCACCGCCCCGGCGAGCGTGCCGGCCGCGTCGTCGGACACCCCGCCGGGCACCTCCACCCCGGCCCGGTAGACGGCCGCACCGAGGCTGCCGAGCAGCGCCACGCCGAGCGCCATGCCCAGCTCGGTGCTGGTCTCCGAGAGGGCCGAGGCCGCACCGGCCTGCTCCGGCGGGGCCGAGCCGACCACGATGTCCGTGCCGAGGGCCACCAGCGGGCCGCCGCCCGCGTAGACGAAGGCGAAGCCGGTGACCACCTGGGCGATGCCGGAGGTGCTGTCGGCCGTCGCCAGCATGACGTGGCCCAGCGCCGACACCGCCAGACCGGCCGCGACGACGTACGCGGGCCGCACCTTGGCCGCGGCGATCGGGGAGACCACCGAGGTGACGATCAGCGCGAAGGCCGCCGGCAGCAGGTAGAGGCCCGCCGTCATGGGCGACAGGTCGCCGACGAGCTGGAGGTACTGGGTGACGAACAGGTAGGTGCCGCCCGCCACCAGCATGCTGACCAGCAGGGTGGCCAGCGCGGTGCGGAAGGTGGGGCCGGCGAACAGCCGGAAGTCCAGCAGCGGGCTGGCCAGCGTGCGCTGGCGCCGGACGAAGGCGCCCGCCACGGCCAGGCCGACCACCAGGGCCAGCACCGGCAGCACGCCCGCCCCGCCCTTGGCGATCTCCTTGAGCCCGTAGATCACCGGCAGGATCGCGCCGAGCGACAGCAGCACGCTGGCCAGGTCGAGACGGCCTGCGTTCTCGTCGCGGTACTCCGGCAGCAGCACCGGGCCGGCGATCAGCAGCAGCGCCATGATCGGGATGGCCAGCAGGAAGACCGAGCCCCACCAGAAGTACTCCAGCATGGCGCCGCCGACCACCGGGCCGAGCGCGATGCCGACCGAGAACATCGTCACCCACACCGCGATGGCCATCCCGCGCTGGCGGGGGTCGGGGAACATCGTGGTGATCAGCGCCAGCGTGGAGGGCATCAGCGTCGCGCCGGCCACCCCGAGCGCCGCCCGGGCCGCGATCAGCGCGGCCGGGTCGCTGGTCCAGGCCG
>NZ_JBHZCY010000220.1:0-4107 GCF_042786665.1 Kitasatospora sp. NPDC059146
CCGCCCGACACCGGCTTCGTCCCGGCGGCCGACCTGCTCGACTACCCCGACCTCCAGCTGGCCGGCCCCGACGCCCCCGCCGACCGGCGCGGCACCCTGCGCCCCGACCCGGCCCGGCTCGAACACGAAACCTGGCAGCAGATCCACCCGGGCATCCGCCTGACCGGCCTCGCCCTCCCCCGCCACGCCGTCCCGCCCCGCGTCTCGGCCGGCTCCTTCGACCACCGCTTCGATGCCGCCGCCCCCGCCGACGTCCCCTCCGACGGCACCTGGCACACCGTCACGGTGGACGAGATCCCGCTCTCCGTCAGCCCCGAGTACGTCACCGTCCCGGCCGTCGAGGAGAAGGTGTACGCGACCCTGGTGCTCGCCAACCGCACCGACCGCGCCGTGCTGGCCGGCCCGGTCGAGGTCACCGTGGACGACGAGTTCCTGCTCACCGCCGCCCTGCCGACCCTCGCCCCGGGCGGCACCCGGAGCCTGGGCATCGGCGTCACCGAGAGCGTCGAGGTGGCGCGCCGCACCGAGCTGCGCGAGTCCGCCACCGGCATGCTGAAGGGCAACAGCACCGTGCTCGACCACCGGGTGCACGTCCACCTGGCGAACCGCCTCGGCCGCCCCGTCACGGTCGAGGTCCGCGAGCGCGTGCCGGTCGCCTCGGACACCGAGATCCGGATCGAGGAGCGAGCGGACTGGCAGGCCCCGGCCGTCCCCACCCCGGAGTGCCCGGTCGGCACCCGGCTCTGGCGGGTCGAGCTGGCGCCGGGTGGCCGCACCGAGCTGGACGGCGGCTACCAGATCAAGATCCCGGCCGGAAAGGCCATCGTCGGCGGAAACCGGAGGAACTGACCAGATGACCGAAGAGACCGTTCCCCTCCCCCTCCCAGCTGCCCTCCCCGTTCCCACCGCCCCCGTTCCCCCCTCTCTCCCCGTCACCGCCGCCCTCCCCGTCACCGCCGTCACCTGTCTGGAGGACCGGGCCCAGGTCGAGCGCTCGGTGACCGTCCGACTCACCGCGGGCGTCCAGCGGCTGCGGCTGGGCCCGCTCACCGCCCTCGCCGTGGACCGCACCCTGCGCGCCGAGTCCGCCACCCCCGGCACCCGGGTGCTGGAGGCCCGGCTGGTGCGCTCCTGGTCCCCGCGCGCGCCGCTGCCGCCCGGCCCGGCGGACTCCGCGCTGCGCCACCGCCTGCACGGGCTGGAGGCCGAGTACCGCCTCGCGGACCGGACCCGCGCCCGACTGGAGGCCCGGCTCGCCCTGCTCGCCCAGCTGACCGCGGACCTGCTGCGCGAGGTCGGCGAGGGCGCCGGCGTCGGCGAGATCGAGCGCACCCGCTGGGCCCGCGAGCTGGACCGGGTGGACGCCGAGCGCGAGCGCCACGGCGAGGAGCTGCGCGCGACCCGTTCCCGGCTGCGCCGCCTGGACGAGGAGCGCTCCCAGGCCCTGCTGGCCCTGGACGAGGCCGAGGAGGAGCCCGCCGAGCTGCACGCCCACCTGGAGCTCACGGTCGAGGCCGAGCACCCCGGCCCGGCCGAGCTGACCGTCCACCACCTGGTGCCCTGCGCGCTGTGGCGCCCCTCCTACCGCGCCACGCTGGACTCCGACGGCCTGCGCCTGGAGTCGGAGGCGGTGGTCTGGCAGCGCACCGGCGAGGACTGGACCGGCGCCCGGCTGACCTTCTCCACCGCCCGCTCCGCCCTGGCCACCGACCCGCCGGTGCTCGCCGAGGACCTGCTGGTCCTGCGCGAGCGCACCGACGAGGAGCGCCGCACGGTCGAGGTCGAGCTGCGCGAGGAGGAGGTCAGCACCCTGGGCCCGGACGCCGCCGTCCCCGGCCTGGACGACGGCGGCGAGGTCCGGGTGCTGCCCGCCCCCGCCCCGGCCACCGTCCCCTCCGACGGCCGCGCCCACCGGGTCCCGCTGGGCGCCTTCACCGGCCCGGCGAGCAGCGAGTTCGCCTGCGCCCCGGAGCTGTCCCCGCTGGTCACCCGGGTGGTCCGGTTCCGCAACGCGGCCGGGCACCCGCTGCTGGCCGGCCCGGTCGAGCTGGTCCGCGGCAGCGGCTTCACCGGCCGCGGCGAGCTGCGCTTCACCGCCGCCGGCGCCGACGCCGAACTGTCCTTCGGCAGTACGGACGGCTACCGGGTGGTCCGCGAGACCGAGGAGCGCAGCGGCACCACCGCCCTGAGCGGCCGCCGGACCACCACCCGGACCGTCCGGCTGCACCTGTCCCGCTTCTCCGGCCCGGAGGAGCACGACGAGCAGCTGGTCACGGTCCGCGAGCGGGTGCCGGTCTCCGAGGTCGCCGAGGTCGAGGTGCGGCTGCGCAAGGAGGAGTGCTCCCCGGCTCCGGACGCCTTCGACGCCGAGGGCATCGTCCGCTGGGACGTCCCGCTCGGCCCGGGCGCCCGCCGCAGCCTCACCCTGGTGTACGAGGTGTCCGCCGCCGCCAAGGTGGCCGGGCTGTGACGCCGGAGGCCCCGTGACGACCGCTCAGGACCGGAAAGCGGGTACAAAAGGAACATGATCCTCCATCTCGCCCCCCTGGACGACTGGCTGTCCGACCCCGGCCGCCCGTACGCCACCGCGTCGCTGCTCACCGACGGGTTCATCCACTGCTCGGCGGACGAGCGGACGGCGCTCGCGGTGGCCAACTCCTTCTTCGCCGACACCCCGGACCCGCTGATGGTGCTGCTGATCGAGGAGGCACTGGTGGAGCCGATGGTCAAGTGGGAGGCCGCCCACGGCGCCCCGCCGCCCGGCGCCACCCCCGGCGTGCTGTTCCCGCACATCTACGGGCGGCTGAACCGGTCCGCCGTGGTCGGGCTGGAGAAGGTCGACCGCGGCCCGGACGGCCACTGGGCCTCGCTCAGCCCCTGGAGCTGAGCGGCCGACCCGCCCCACAGCCACCCCGGATCACAGCCGACCCGCCTCACAGCCACCCCCGCTCCCGGGCCGCCATCCCGGCCTGGAAGCGGGTGGTGGCGCCCAACGAGCGCATCAGGGCCTGCAACCGCCGCTGGGTGGTCCGGGCGCTCCAGCCCAGCGAACGGGCGATCGACTCGTCGGTCAGCCCGGCGGCCAGCAGCCCCAGCAGCTTGCGGTGGTCGGCGTCCGGCTCCGGCGAGGCGTCCCCGGTGCCGATCGCGGCCTGCAACTGCACGGCCCGCTCCCACTCGGCCTCGAACAGCGTGTCCAGTGCCTGGAGCAGCGCCGAGGGGTGGATCACGTAGGCCGCGTCCAGCACGCTGTCGCCGACGCTGATCGGGATGATCGCCATCCGGTCGTCCGAGATGATCATCTTCATCGGCAGCGTCGGCCGCACCCGCGCCTCCTCACCGTCCGCGACGCCGACCAGGATGTTCCGCTCCAGGCGGCCGGGCCAGGCCACCGCCTCCCGGTCGTAGATCGTCCGGAACCGCAGGCCCTCCCGCAGCCGCCGCCGCTGCAACGGCATCGCCGAAACCGGGTCCTGGATGTACGGCGGGCGGTCGAAGCCGCGGACCTGGTACTGGCTGCTCCCGGTGATGTGCTCCAGCCGCTGGGCGATCGCCTCGCCGCCGGTCAGCACCTCCACCGAGTGCGCCGGGTCGGTGTACCGCGAGGCCTCCCGGAAGGCGTCCATCAGCCGGTGCATCTCGGCCCGGGCGCTGCGCAGCTCGGACTCCCGGTGGCCGATCAGGGTCCCTATCGCCACGTCCGGGGCGACCGGCAGGTAGCGCTCCCGGTCCACCGGGGCCCGGGTGGCCATCCCCTGCTGCGCCAACCGGTCCAGCGCGCGCACGCCCTGCTGGAGCGTCAGGCCGCAGCTCTCGGCCAGCTCCTCCGCCGTGGACTGCGGGTTGGCGACCAGTGCCGCGTACACCTGCCCGTCCGGCTCGGCCAGTCCCAACGGGCCGAGCGCGTGTCCGGCGGACCGCCCCAGTGCTGCATCGGACACGACGCCGTCTCCCCCTGCTCGCTCCGGAACACCCCTCCGGCCGCCCGTACTGGCGCGGTCCCGCCACGCGGCGGGGCGGTGGTCCGGTGGCCATCCTCGGCCACGGATCATGGCGCTGACAAGGCCGTGACCAGCGGTTGCGTCCCGGCTCACACACGTCGGAGGG
>NZ_JBHZCY010000220.1:4117-5361 GCF_042786665.1 Kitasatospora sp. NPDC059146
TGCTGACTACGGCCGCGACCAGGGGATCCGCCCGCTCCCGGAGGACCCCCCCCCCCGGGCCCCCCCGGCAACCCCCCCCCCCCCCCCCCCCGGGGGGGGGACCCTCCGACGAACGACGGCCGTACGGCCGGGGTCCTACAGGCCGACCTCGCGCATCAGCTGGCCGACCTCGGGGTTGGTCAGGCGGCGCAGCCAGCCCGACTTCTGGTCGCCCAGGGCGATCGGACCGAAGTGGGTGCGCACCAGCTTCTCGACCGGGAAGCCGACCTCGGACAGCATCCGGCGGACGATGTGCTTGCGACCCTCGTGCAGGGTCACCTCGACCAGGTAGTTCTTGCCGACGTTGGAGATCACCTTGAAGCTGTCGGCGCGCGCGTAGCCGTCCTCCAGCTCCACGCCCTTGGCCAGCTGCTTGCCCAGGTCACGCGGGATCGGGCCCTGGATGGCGGCCAGGTAGGTCTTGGTCACGCCGTACTTCGGGTGGGTGAGGCGGTGGGCCAGCTCGCCGTGGTTGGTGAGCAGGATGATGCCCTCGGTCTCGGTGTCCAGCCGGCCGACGTGGAACAGCCGGGTCTCCCGGTTGGTCACGTAGTCGCCCAGGCACTGGCGACCGTCCGGGTCCTCCATGGTGGAGACCACACCGGCCGGCTTGTTGAGCGCGAAGAACAGGTAGGACTGGGTGGCGACGGTCAGGCCGTCGACCTTGATCTCGTCCTTCTCCGGGTCGACCCGCTTGCCCTGCTCGGTGACCTGCTTGCCGTTGACCGAGACCCGACCCTGCTCGATCAGCTCCTCGCAGGCGCGCCGACTGCCGACGCCGGCCCGGGCCAGCACCTTCTGAAGGCGCTCGCCCTCGGGCTCGCCGAAGGTCTTGGGCAGCTTGACGGCCGGCTTGTCGTGCCGGGCCAGCACGGCGTCCTCGATCCTGGCCTGGAGCTCGCGCGAGCGCTGCGGCTGGCGGCGCGGGTCGCCCGGGGCGCCCTGGCCCTCCCGGCGCGGGCGCGGAGCCGGGCCGGGACGCCGGCCGGTGAAGCCGCCGCGGGCCGGGGTGGCGTTCGGGCCGCCACCGAACTCGGGGCGGTCGTACTTGCGCTCCTCGGGCCGCAGCGGGCGGTCCGGGAAGCGGCGGTCGTCACGCCGGTCGTCGCGCCGGTCGTCCCGACGGCCGCCGTCGCGCCCGGTGGAACCGCCGCGCGCGGCCGCACCCGCCCCCGCACCGCCGCCGTACGCGGCGCCCCCGGTCG
>NZ_JBHZCY010000220.1:5371-8008 GCF_042786665.1 Kitasatospora sp. NPDC059146
CGCCGCGCGAACCCGAGCCCGAGCCGCCGCCGTACGAACCGCCGCGCGAACCCGAACCGGAACCCGAGCCGCCACCGTACGAGCCGCCGCCGTACGAACCGCCGCGCGAACCCGAACCGGAACCCGAGCCGCCACCGTACGAGCCACCGCCGCGCGAACCCGAGCCCGAGCCCGAACCGCCGCGACCGCCGCCGCTGCCGCCGCCGTAGGAGCCGCCCCGACCCCCGCCCTGTCCGCCGCGACCGCTACCGCCGCCGCTGCCGTTCCTGCCGTTGCCACTGCTACGCATCAAAGTGTCCGTACGTCGTTCCGTCTGGGATGTGCGGTCGTCTCGGCCGACCTCACCTCCCCCTACCGATCAGGCGTTGCCCGATCGGCCTCGCCACTGCCGTCCGCGGCCTGCGCGGCAGCGGCGGAGACCGCCTCCGCGATCATCGTGCCCTCCAGGGACTCCGCTTCCACGTCGTCGACCTCGGGCAGGAAGGGAGCGAGCTCCGGCAGCTCGTCCAAGCCGCGGAGCCCCATCCGTTCCAGGAAGTAGTTCGTCGTCCGATACAGGATCGCACCTGTTTCGGGCTCGGATCCGGCCTCTTCCGCCAGTCCTCGCTGTACCAGGGTACGCATCACGCCGTCACAGTTCACACCGCGGACGGCGGAAACCCGTGATCTGGACACCGGCTGCCGGTAGGCGACCACCGCCAGGGTCTCCAGCGCGGCCTGGCTGAGCCGGGCCTGCTGGCCGTCCAGCAGGAAGCGGTCGACCGCCTCTGCGCAGGTCTCCCGGCTGTAGAACCGCCAGCCGCCGGCCACCAGCCGCAGGTCGAAGCCGCGCTCCTGGGCGGTGTACTCGGCGGCCAGGCCGCGCAGCGCAGCGCCCACCTCGGCCCGCGACCTTTCCAGCACCCCGGCCAGCCGCTCCTCGCCGACCGGCTCGTCGACGACCATCAGGATCGCCTCCAGCTCGGCCCGCAGCCCCGGCCCGACCGCTCCGGGCCCCAGCGGATCCGTTCCGACCGCCTCCGCGCCGGTCGGCTCCGCGCCGGTCGACTCCGTTCCAGTCGACTCCGTCGCACCGGAAGTCGACGGGCCCGACTTCTGGTGCACCACCCGGGGCCCGCCGTCCCCCGACTCCGCGGCGGCACCCGGCGGCGCCACCGGGGCTTCCTGAGCTGCCTGCGCCACCGGAGCCGCCACCGGCTCCGGCAGCAGCTCGAAGGCCGGCTCCAGCCACTCCTCCGCCCGCGGCTGCCCCGGCAGCCCGAGCGGGCGCCGCACCGGCCTCCCGACGCCCTTCCCGACGCCCTCGCCACCACTCATCGCCGCCCGTCCTCCTCCTCGGCCCGCTCCGCACCGTCGGCGGGCCGGTCGAACTCGTCCGTCACCTCGACCGGCCCCCGGCCCTCCTCGGCCACCCAGCGCACCCGCAGCTCCCCGAGCGCCTCCGGCTGCTCGAAGTCCAGCGCCCGCTCCCGGTACAGCTCCAACAGCGCCAGGAACCGGGCGACCACCACCAGGGTGTCCGGCGCGTCCGCGACCAGCTGCTGGAAGGAGGCCTCGCCGAGCTCGGTGAGCAGCCCGACCACCAGCGCGGCCTGCTCGCGCACGCTGACCGGCGGGGCGTGGATGTGGTCCACGTACACCACCGGCTCGGGCTTGGGCTCCATCGCCTTGGCCGCCAGCTGGGCGAGCCGCTCCGCGCCGACGGTGATGACCACCTCGGGCAGCAGCTCCGCGTGCCGGGGCTCCAGCCCGACGGCCCGGGGGCGGCGCAGCAGCTCGGCCGCCCAGCGCTCGCCGAACAGCGCGGCCGCCCGCTTGTACGCCCGGTACTGCAACAGCCGTGCGAACAGCAGGTCACGCGCCTCCAGCAGGGCGAGGTCCGCCTCGTCCTCGACCTCGGCCAGCGGCAGTAGCCGGGCGGCCTTGAGGTCGAGCAGGGTGGCGGCCACCACCAGGAACTCGGTCGCCGCGTCCAGGTCCCAGTCCGGGCCCATCGCCCGGATGTGCGCCAGGAACTCGTCCGTCACGGTGGCCAGGGCCACCTCGGTGACGTCCAGCTTGTGCTTGGCGATCAGGCCGAGCAGCAGGTCGAAGGGGCCCTCGAAGTTGTCCAGCCGTACCCGGAAGCCGCCCCGGGGCTCCTCCTCGGTGGCCTTCACGGCGGTGGCGTTCACGGCGCTGGCGGCTGGTTCGACGGTGCTCGGCATGGCGGTCCATCTTCACCCGCCCGCACCGGCCGTCCGGCCACGGGCCCGGCGACACGCCGCCGACCGGCCCGCCACGGACCCGCGGCACGCCGCCACCGGCGGCCGGGGCAGGCCGACGCACGGGCCCGGGAATCAGGCCCGGGAGGCGGGCCCTAGCGGCCGCGCAGCCGCCGGACCAGGATCGAGGCCTCGCCGCGCTGCTCCAGGTCCGCCAGGACGACCGCGATCGCCTCCCGGACGATCCGCCCGCGGTCCACGGCCAGGCCGTGCTCGCCGCGCAGCACCAGCCGGGTGTGCTCCAGGTCCATGAGCTCCTCGGCGGACACGTACACGGTGATCTTCTCGTCGTGCCGCTCGCGCCCGCTCGGGCGGCGCGGCGCGCGGCCGCGCGGCCGGGCGCGTCCGGCGGCGCCGGCCTGCTCCTCGGCGG
>NZ_JBHZCY010000221.1:0-7950 GCF_042786665.1 Kitasatospora sp. NPDC059146
CCCCGGAGGCGAGCGGGCGAGTAGCTGCAGCGAAAGGGCGGGTCCCCTCCACCTGGAGGGGACCCGCCCTTTCGTCTGGCAGCGGCCGCGCGGCTACTCGTACTCGGGGAAGCCCGGGATGACGCCCTCGCCCTCGGAGAGCAGGAGGGACCGGACCTCGTCGAGGGTCGCCTCGGCACTCGGCAGGATCAGCTCGGACGGCTCCAGCGAGTCGTCCGGAAGCCGGGTGCCGTACTGCTTCACGGCGTCCAGCAGCTTGCCGTAGGCCTGGCGAAAGGTGTCCTCGTCGCCGGACTCCACCGCGGTGAGCAGCTCGTCGTCGAGCTGGTTGAGCAGGTTCAGGTGGTCCTCGCCCACCTCGAACTGCCCCTCACCCATGACCCTCATGATCATGCTGCGCTTCTCCTGGTTCGTGGGTGGTTCCAGCTCACTTGTTGTAGTTGATCCGCGGGGTGTCCTGCGGGTGCGCGTCCTGCGGCTGCGGCTGCTGGGCCGGCTTGCCCTGCTCGATCGCGGCCGGACCGGCGGCGGGGCCGCCGGACAGCTCGGCCTTCATCCGGGCGAGCTCCAGCTCGACGTCGGAACCGCCGGCCACCCGCTCCAGCTCGGCCTCGATGTCGTCCTTGCGGCCGAGACCGCTGGCGTCGTCGAGCGCGCCGGAGGCCAGCAGCTCGTCGATCGCACCGGCCCGGGCCTGCATCTGCGCCGTCTTGTCCTCGGCACGCTGGATGGCCAGGCCGACGTCGCCCATCTCCTCCGAGATCCCGGAGAAGGACTCGGCGATGCGGGTCTGCGCCTGCGCCGCGGTGTAGGTGGCCTTGATGGTCTCCTTCTTGGTGCGGAAGGCGTCCACCTTGGCCTGGAGCCGCTGGGAGGCGAGCGTGAGCTTCTCCTCCTCGGCCTGCAGGGCCTGGTACTGCGTCTCCAGATCGGTGATCTGGGACTGCATGTTGGCCTTGCGGGTCAGCGCCTCGCGAGCGAGGTCCTCGCGGCCGAGGGAGAGCGCCTTGCGGCCCTGGTCCTCGTACTTCGCCGACTGCTGCTGGAGCTGGGTCAGCTGGAGTTCCAGGCGCTTGCGCGAGGTCGCGACGTCCGCGACGCCACGCCGTACCTTCTGCAGCAGTTCGAGCTGCTTCTGGTAGGAGTAGTCGAGCGTCTCACGGGGATCCTCCGCCCGGTCCAAGGCTTTGTTCGCCTTGGAGCGGAAGATCAGCCCCATACGCTTCATGATTCCGTCGCTCATGGGCCTCGGGTGCCCCCTTCTCCGGCCTGCGGTCTTAAATCTCGTTACCAGACACGACGAGTGTATGTGCAGCGAGCCCTTCGCCGCAGTGCACCTGCCTGCAACAAGACTGCTACAGCGACCAGGGGCAGATCCTCATCCCCCGGGTGGATCCGCCCCTCATCCTCCCCATACTCCATCCGATTGATCCCCTACGGGAAGAGCGGGGGAGACCCCGGTCCGAACGCGGCCGAACGGATCGATACGCGTTTGGGTCCGAGGGGACCCGTGGTCGCGGCGCCGCACCCCGTACGCTGGGGGTGTGTTCCGACGCCGTTCAGATGATGCCGCCGCCTCCGCCACCGTGCTGGAGGACGAGACGCCCCAGGCCCGCCACCCGCAGGCCAAGAAGGGCCGCCCCACCCCCAAGCGCAGCGAGGCCGAGGCCAACCGGCGCACCCGGGTCGTGGTGCCCAAGGACCGCAAGGAGGCCTCCCGCCAGGCGCGCGAGCGGATGCGCAGCGAGCGCGAGAAGCAGCGCCAGGCGCTGATCGACGGCGACGAGCGCCACCTGCCGGCCCGCGACAAGGGGCCGGTGCGCAAGTTCGCCCGCGACTACGTGGACTCCCGCTGGTCGCTCGCCGAGTTCTTCCTGCCGGCCGCCGTGGTCATCCTGGTGCTGAGCATCGTCAAGGTGCCCGCGCTGCAGCTGCTGTCCACGCTGCTGTTCCTGCTGTTCTTCGTCCTGGTGATCCTGGACTTCGTCCGCCTGGGCCTCGGCCTGCGCAAGCAGCTGGGCGAGCGCTTCGCCGGGCAGAACACCCGCGGCGTGGTCGCCTACGGCATCATGCGCACCCTGCAGATGCGCCGGCTGCGCCTGCCCAAGCCGCAGGTGCGGCGCGGAGAGAAGCCCTGACCGCCGAACCGGTGGACTCCGGCTGGGCCCCGCCTTCCTGGGAGGGGCCCGGCCTCTACGCACTGCCCGGACAGGGGGACGGCGGCCACGACCGGCTCGGTCAGGAGCGTCGGCTGCCCTCCCGCAGCGGCTCCTTCGCCGGCGGCACCGCCGCCTGGCTGGACCGGCTCGGCGGACTGCGCAACTTCGTCCGGCAGGAGCTCGTCTCCCGGCAGCTCGCCGAGCAGCTCACCGGCCGCACCGCCCAGCGGGTCCTGGACATCGGCTGCGGACAGGGCACCCAGGCGCTGCGGCTGGCCCGGGCCGGCCACTACGTCACCGGGATCGACTCCGACCCGGTCGCGCTCGGCGTCGCCCAGGGGGCGCTCGCCGAGGAACCGCCCGAGGTGCGCGGCCGGCTGCAGCTGCTCAGCGGCGACGGCCACCAGTGCGGGCGCTGGTTCGGCCCGCGCAGCTTCGACGTGGTGCTCTGCCACGGCGTCCTGATGTACCTGCCGGACCCGGACCCGATGATCGCCTCGCTGGCCCGGCTGCTGGCGCCGGGCGGGCTGCTCTCGCTGCTGGTGCGCAACGGCGACGCGCTCGCGCTGCGGCCCGCCGCCGCCGGGGACTGGCGGGCCGCCCTGCACGCCTTCGAGAGCGACCGGTACTACAACCGGCTCGGACTGGCCGCCCGGGCCGACCGGCTCGCCGACCTGACCGTCACCCTCTCCGAGGTCTCGGTGCCGGTCCGGCACTGGTACGGCGTCCGGGTCTTCACCGACAACGCGCCCGACGACGCCGCCCCGCCGGTGGACGGGCGGCAGCTGGCCCAGCTGCTGGAGGCCGAGGACCGGGCCGGCCGCACCGACCCGTACCGGCAGGTCGCGGCGCTGCTGCACGTGATCGGCGCGAAGTGAGCCCCCGGGCTCAGCCCTCGTGCAGGCTCATCGAGTAGATCACCCGGTCGTCGTCCAGCAGGACGGCGTTGTCCACGCCCTCCTCGGCGAGCTGCTTCCAGCTCTCCCCGATCCAGGTCTCGGCGTCGCCCTGGCCGGCGAACTCCTCCTGCCCGAGGGTCGACGCCACCGCGCTGCCGTCCGCCTTCTCGTACCGCCACGTCCAGACCATGCCCGGCTCCTCCCACTGACGCTGCCTTGTGTGCTGCGCAGGTTAGCCTGCCCGGCCCGATCTTCCGTATGCCTGTCGGGCAGGATGGGCGGCATGGCGACCCACCCCCCGCTCCCCCGCACGCTGCTGCTCGGCGGCGCGCGCTCCGGCAAGTCCACCCGCGCCGAGCAGCTGCTCGCCGAGCACCCGGACGTCCTGTACGTGGCCACCGGCGGCACCCGGGACGGCGACGCCGAGTGGGCCCAGCGGGTCGCCCTGCACCGGGACCGCCGGCCGGCGAGCTGGCGCACCGCCGAGACCTGCGACCTGGAGGCCGTGCTCGCCGACGCCGACGACCCGGCGCCGGTGCTGGTCGACTGCCTGGCGCTGTGGCTGACCGCCGTGATGGACGCGTGCGACGCCTGGGACGACGACGCCTGGGCGGCCGGCGGCGAGGCCGCGGTGCAGCGCCGCTGCGAGGCACTGGCCGCGGCCTGGGCCGGAACCCGGCGGACGGCCGTCGCGGTGAGCAACGAGGTCGGCATGGGCGTCGTCCCGGCGACCGCCGCCGGCCGCCGGTTCCGGGACACTCTCGGACGGCTCAACATGGCCGTGGCGGACGCCTCCGAGCGGGTCCTGCTGGTGGTCGCGGGACAGGTTCTGACGGTCAAGCCGAGCCCGCACACCTCCGCCGTGTAGCCTTCCGACCGATGGACACGACCGTGGATCTCGATACGTTCTCCTCGCTCGTCGAGCGCCCCGACGACAGCGCCCGACGGGCCGCCGAGGAACGCTGGCAGGAAGCCGGCCGACCGCGCGGCGGCCTGGGCAAGTTGGAGGAGCTGGGCAGCTGGCTGTCGTCCGTACAGGGGCGCTCCCCGGTGCGGCCGGTCTCGGCGCCCAAGGTGCTGCTGTTCGCCGCCGACCACGGCGTGGCCGCGCTCGGCGTCTCCCGGCTGCCCGCCGACGGCGGCACCGCCGCCCGGGTACGGGCGGTGCTCGACGGCAGCGCCCCGGTGGCCCGGCTGGCCGCGCGCTACGGCGCCGACGTGCGGGTCGTCGACGTCGCGGTGGACACCGACCCGGCGGACTTCCCGGACGAGGTGGTCGCCCACCGGATCCGGCGCGGCTCCGGCCGGATCGACGTCGAGGACGCGCTCACCCCGGAGGAGACCGTCCGGGCCTTCCGGGCCGGCATGGCCGTGGCCGACGAGGAGGCCGACACCGGCACCGACCTGGTGCTGCTCGGCGACCTCGGGGTCGGCTCCACCACGGTGGCCGCCGTCCTGGTCGGCGCGCTGTGCGGGACGGACGCGGCCGCGGTGTGCGGACGCGGCTCGGGCATCGACGACCGGGTGTGGATGGTCAAGTGCGCCACCGTCCGGGACGCGCTGCGACGGGCCCGCCCGGTGCTCGGCGACCAGCTGGCGCTGCTCGGCGCCACCGGCGGGGCGGACTTCGCCGCGATCACCGGTTTCCTGCTCCAGGCCGCCGTCCGCCGGCTGCCGGTGGTGCTGGACGGCGTGGTCTCCTCGGCCTGCGCGCTGGTCGCGCAGCGGATCGCCTTCCGGTCGCCGGAGTGGTGGCGGGCCGGGCAGTCCAGCGGCGAGCCCGCCCAGGCGAAGGCGTACGACCGGCTCACCCTGACGCCGTTGCAGGACCAGGGGATCACCCTGGGCGAGGGCGTCGGCGCGGTGCTCGCGCTGCCGCTGCTCCAGGCCGCGGGCGACGCGCTCGCGGAGGAGGCGCCCCGACCGTTCGTCCCCTCGGCGCCGAAGGAGCAGCCGAAGCTGCCGTCGGCCGCCGACCTGCTCAGGAGGCTGTAGCGGCTGTCGCGGCGGCGGGGCGCCGTCCGAGACCGGCTCCCGCCCCCTGGCCCCCGCTTCGCGCGGCTCCCCGCGTCCCTTCCTCGGGGCGCGGGGATTCTGCTGTGGCGGCGGCGGGGCCCGGACGCGGGTCCGGTTCGGGTCCGGTTCGGGTGCGGTTCGAGTGCGGTTCCGGTCCGGTGGAGGAGTGGTGGGAGCGATGGCCGACGGCGGCGTGCGGGCGACGTGGGGCGAAGGGCTGCGGTTCGCGTTCGGGACGCTGTCGGTGCTGCGGGTGCGGGTCGAGCGGTGGGACCGGGCCGCGGCGGCCCGGGCGATGACGGCGGCTCCGGTGGTCGGCCTGGTCCTGGGCGCGATCGCGGCCGGGGCCGGCGCCCTGGTGGCCTGGCGGGCGGGCGGACTGCTCGCCGCGGTGACGGCGGTGGGGGTGCTCGCCGCGCTGACCAGGGGGCTGCACCTGGACGGCCTGGCGGACGTCGCCGACGGCCTGGGCAGCGGCAAGCCGGCCGAGGACGCGCTGCGGATCATGAAGCAGTCCGACATCGGCCCGTTCGGCGTGCTGACCCTGCTGCTGGTGCTGCTCGCCCAGGTCGCCGCCCTGGCCGGGCAGTTCGGGCAGTCGACGCCGCGCGGCGCCCTCGCGGTGCTCGCCTCGGCGGTGGCCGCGCGCTGCGCACTGGCCTGGGGCTGCCTGCGGTCGGTGCCGGCCGCGCGCCCGGGCGGGCTGGGGGCGATGGTGGCGAGCACCGTCGCGCCCGCGGCGGCCGCCACCGGGACGCTGGCCGCCGCGCTCCTCGTGGCCGCGCCCGGGCTGTTCGACGGATGGTCAGCCCTGCGCCTCCCGCTGGCCGTTGTGCTCGGCGTCGGCTGCGCCCGGCCGCTGCTCACGCGGTGTGTGCGCCGGTTCGGCGGGATCACCGGGGACGTGCTCGGCGCGACGGCCGAGACCGCCGCCACCGGGACGCTGTTCGCCCTGGCGTTGCTCGGCTGACACCGGGCGGCGCGTGATCCCACCATGCGGACTACCATGCGTGGAGCACCGCAGCCCTGCACCGTGGCAGGTCCTGCCCGCCCGGCGCGCACCGAGGAGCCGGGGCCTCTGGTGTGCGCGGCCGCTCCGGCGGGCGCGCGCGCCAGGGGGCCCGGACCCGCAGGGCCCGCCGGCGGACGGCCTGCGACGGCGGGCTGCGCCGGTGCGGCAGTCACGCCGCGACCGGCCGTGGACCGCGAAAGAACAGGACGCATTACGTGACTGCATTGTCTGTGAGCACCTCCTCCGCCGCCTCGCTGCGCGCGGACGCCCTGGTGGTCGGTGTCGCGAAGGGCCCCAAGGGGATCGTGCTGGCCCCCGGTGCCGAGGCCGTGAACGAGGCGTTCGAGGGCAAGCTGGCCGAGATCCTCGGCACCCTGGGCGCGACCGGTGCCGAGGGCGAGACCGTCAAGGTCGCCTCCCCCGCCGGTCTCAAGGCCGCGCTCGTGCTCGCGGTCGGCCTCGGCGAGGCGGCCGAGGACGGCTACGGCCTGGAGGCGCTGCGCCGCGCCGCCGGTGTCGCCGCCCGCGCCCTGGCCGGCGTCAAGAAGGCCGCGCTGGCCCTGCCGGCCGAGTCCGCGGAGGAGGTCGAGGCGGTCGCGCTCGGCAGCCTGCTCGGCTCGTACGCCTTCGGCACCTACAAGGGCAACGGCAACGGCAAGGAGCCGGTCGGCGAGCTGGTCCTGCTGACCGTCCGCAAGGGCAGCAAGGACGCCAAGGCCGCCGTGGAACGGGCCACCGCGATCGGCGAGGAGATGAACCGCGCCCGCGACCTGGTCAACACCGCGCCGAACGACCTGAACCCGAAGAGCTTCGCCGCGATCGCCCAGGCGGCCGGCAAGGAGCACGGCCTCAAGGTCGAGGTCCTGGACGAGAAGGCGCTGACCAAGGGCGGCTTCGGCGGCCTGCTGGGCGTCGGCAACGGCTCGACCAACCCGCCGCGGCTGGTGAAGGTGGCCTACACCCACCCGAAGGCCAAGGCGACCCTGGCCTTCATCGGCAAGGGCATCACCTACGACTCGGGCGGCATCTCGCTCAAGCCGGCCGGCCACAACGAGACCATGAAGTGCGACATGGCCGGCGCCGCCGCCGTGTTCGCCGCCGTGGTGGCCGCCAAGCGCCTGGGCCTGACCGTCAACGTCACCGCCTGGCTCGCGCTGGCCGAGAACATGCCGTCCGGCTCCGCCACCCGCCCGGGTGACGTGCTGCGCATGTACGGCGGCAAGACCGTCGAGGTGCTGAACACGGACGCCGAGGGCCGCCTGGTGCTGGCCGACGCGATCGTCAAGGCCGGCGAGGAGAACCCGGACGTCATCGTCGACGTGGCGACCCTGACCGGCGCCATGGTGCTGGCCCTGGGCACCCGCACCTTCGGTGTGATGGCCAACAACGACGAGCTGCGCGACAACCTGCACGCCCTCGCGGGCGAGGTGGGCGAGCAGTCCTGGCCGATGCCGCTGCCGGCCGAGCTCAAGAAGGGCATGACCGACTCGACCATCGCCGACCTGGCCAACATGGGCGAGCGGATGGGCGGCGGCCTGGTGGCCGGCCTGTTCCTCCAGGAGTTCGTGGCCGAGGGCATCGACTGGGCGCACCTGGACATCGCCGGCCCGGCGTTCCACGAGAGCGCCCCGTTCGGCTACACCCCGAAGGGCGGCACCGCGAGCGCGGTGCGCACCCTGGTCCGGTTCGCGGAGCAGACCGCGGCCAACGGCAAGGCCTGATCCGAGCGGATCCCCACCCCGACGGGGGCCCCGCGCGCGGGCGCCGGGGCCCCCTCGGCGTTCCCGCCCCGGTTGACGGGGTGGAGGTCCGGGAACCCCACCGCCCCGCGGTTAGGCACGGGCGGAGAGTTGTTGCGCCCGGG
>NZ_JBHZCY010000222.1:0-7460 GCF_042786665.1 Kitasatospora sp. NPDC059146
CCGCTACGACAAGCGGGCCTACGTCTTCCATGGCACGGTCACCGTCGCAGCGATCCGCCTCTGGCTCCGACCATGATCCGCCGGACAGAACCTAGCCCCGGCACTGCCGCGCTCCGGCGCGGGCGCGAAAACCGGGGTGCGGGCGGTGCCGGCTCCCGGCACACTGGGCCGATGATCACCGACCACTGGCCGTTGAAGGGCCTGCGCGTCACCACGCCGCGCCTGGAGCTGCGCCTTCCCGGCGAGGACGAGCTGTCCGAGGTCGCCGACCTCGCCGCGCGCGGGGTCCACGCGCCCGGCCAGCGCCCCTTCCTCACCCCGTGGGGCGAGCTGGCGCCCGCCGAACGAGCCCGGCACGTCCTGCAGATGCACTGGCGGCGGATGGGGCGCTGGACGGCGCAGCACTGGGCGCTGGACCTGGTGGCCTTCCACGAGGGGCGGCCGGTGGGCGTGCAGGACATGCGGGCCCAGGAGTTCGCGGTGCGGCGCGAGATCACCTCCGGTTCATGGGTGGGCCTGGAGCACCAGGGCCGTGGGCTGGGCACCGAGATGCGCGCGGCGATGCTCCACCTGGCGTTCGCCGAGCTGGGCGCCCGCTCGGCGACGTCGGTGTCCTTCACCGACAACCACTCCTCCCTCGCGGTCTCCCGCAAGCTCGGCTACCGCGACGACGGCATCACCCTCGACGTCCTCGACGGCCGGGTGGTGGAGTCCCAGCGCCTGCGCCTGTCCCGCGACCACTGGCAGGGCCCGCCCTCCCCCGTCACCGTCACCGGCCTCACCCCCACCTGCCGCACCCTCTTCGGCGCCGACACCCCACCCTCCTGACCCCCTGCCCGCCGTCCCCCGGGGCCGGCAAGCCCCGCGCACCAGAAGTCGGCCCGGCCGACTTCCCCCGCGCTCCGGCCCCACGGGGAAACACCCGCCCCCTAGCCAGCCGAGGTCAACGGCACTCCCCCGCACAGGAAGTCGACGCCACCGCCCCTGTCAACGCTCTCCGAGCTTGATCCCCGGTGTGGGTCGTCAGCGAGCGCCCTGGCCGTGTCCGGCAGGGCTGTCAGCCGTGGATGCCAGAATCGTCGGCATGCCGCGGTGCGACTACTTCTCTGCCACCGACGATCAGGCCGCTGTCGCTGTCCTCCAGACGCCGGGAGGGCCGGGTCGGGCGGACCTCGACGTGGTCTTCCTCAAGAACATCGACCCGGTCGTCGCGGTCGCCCGGCTCGAAGCCATCATGACGAGCTGCGGCTACGAGGAGGCGAGCGAACGTCCGCGGTCCGGGCAACTACTGTCCGACCCGGAGGACGACGGGGCGTTCGTGGTCAGCCTGACGGATACCTTGGCCGCTGCCCTCGCCTCGGCATCGCAGGACGACCTCGTCCGCTGTGCCGAGCTGTGGTCGGAGACCGACGAGCTCCGGCAGATCGGGGTCAGCGTCGAGGTCGCGGCCGGTGTCCTGGATGCGCTGGCCGGTCTGGCCCAGCGTGCTCAGGCTTCCGACCAACGGCTCTACTGCTGGTGGGCGCTGTGACTCATCGACGGTCGGCGTGTTGTCCTTGGTCAGCAGTTCGCGTCGCCGGCGAGGGGCCTCCGTGATCTATCGTTCAACCGGTGAGCTCCCACGACACCGACCTCGACACGCCAGCCTCCGTAGCCGTCCGCTGCCAGAACAACCGCTTCGTCAGCGTGCGGCTCTGCGACGCCTCCCGGCCTGACGAGGACCGCGTGCAGTACGCCGTCGAGGCGTCCGCGCCGGGGCTGACCATGCGCGTTGACGGGGTGGTCGCCTGGCACCGGGGCGCCGACCTGGCGCCCTTCCTGGAGGGGCTGGCGGCCGACTTCCGCGGCTGGGACGGGCAGCGGGTCTGGCAGACCAGCGACCGCGATCTCACCATCAGCGCGGTCTTCCGCTCCGGCGGTCACATCGGGCTGACCTGGACTCTCCGCCCATGGCGAAATGCGGCCAGTGGTTGGGAGGCGTCCGTCACGACCTGGCTCGACGCCGGCGAGCGGATGTCTGCCCTCACGGTCGATGTCCGACGCTTCCTCACCCAGCAGGACGGCGGCCGTGGCTGACCTGCGGCTCGTCTGGACGCTCAACGGACCCGGGTGGGCGGACTGCAGTATCGCTGACGGTCAAGCCGATACCGAAGTCACGGCGTCGTACATCACCAACGCCCCCGAGGACCTCCTGACGGCGGTCGCCCGACTGGTCGGCGGTGAAGCCGAGACACGTGCCCAGTTCGAGGCAGAGCCCACCGCTTTCCGGTGGATCTTCTACCGCGCAGGCGACGACGTGTGGATCCGCCTCCTCCAACTACCGGACGGCGCCAAGCACGACAACGCCGGGACCGAGATCTGGTAGACCCAGCAGAGCGTCGACGCCGTGGCGCGAGCAGTGATCCGTTGCTTCGACGAAGTCGCCACGAGGTACGGCGAGAGCGGATATCGCGGCAAGTGGGGCGAACACTTCCCCCGCGCCGAGCTCGAAGCCCTCAGGTCGCTCTGGCGCACGCACCGGTCCGACGCGGCATCCTGAACCCCCGGGGCCCGTGCGGGCCGAGGGGTGCCGGAGGTCAGGGGGCGGGGAGGGCGGCGAGGGCGGGGGCGAGGGGGTGGAGGGTGTGGAGCACGTGGATGCCTTCGGCGACCGGGGTGGTGGTGGCGGCGCGGTCGAGCCAGAAGGCGTGGAGGCCGGCCGCGTGGGCGCCTTGGGCGTCGACGGTGTAGTTGTCGCCGACGTAGGCGACTTCGTGCGGGGGCAGGCCCAGGGCGGTGCAGGCGGCATGGAAGATGCTGGGGGCGGGTTTGGCCTCGCCGTGCTGGTCGGAGCAGACGATGACGTCGCCGACGTGCCCCAGCAGGCCGATGGCGCGCAGTTTGCGGCGCTGGTGGTCGGTGTCGGAGTTCGAGACGATGCCCAGGCGGTAGTGGGGGGCGAGGCGGCGCAGGGTGGGTTCGGCGTCGGGGAAGGCGCGCCAGGCGGCGTCGCGGTGGGCGGCGTAGCCGGCGAACCAGGCGGTGGCCTGGTCGTCGGTGAGGTGTTCGGCGCCGTCCTGGCCGAGGTGGGCGAGGAAGCGGCGGGTGCGTTCGCACTGCTGGCCGCGCAGGGTGAGTTCCCGGGCGAGGTAGCGGGCGTAGCTGTGCTCCATGACGGCGCGCCACAGGTCCAGGGCGGCCCGGGGGCTGGGGAACCGTTCCAGCAGGCCGACGTCTCGCAGGTGGGCGAGGATGCCCGCCTCTTCCGAGTGGGTGTAGTCGAACAAGGTGTCGTCGATGTCGAAGAGCACGCCCCTGATCGGCATGGACCGTCCCCCTTTTCCGTGTGTCCGCGGTGCGTCCTGCACCTTACGCGGCTGGTGGGGGCGCTGAGGCGCCGAGGGTGCTGTCGGGCCGGTGCGGTGCGGGCGTGGTCGGCTCCACTCCCGCGGGGCGGCTACGTCGCGGCATAGTCCTTCCACCGTCCGTGGTCGACGGCGTACTCGAAGATCTCGCGGAACGTCGGGAAGAACGCCAGATCACCGTTGCCGAACCACATGAACCTTCCCGGTCCCGCCCCGGGCGGGATCATGAGGATTCCCGCGGATCCGTCGGAGTCCACCGAGACAGGCGCGAGGAGCACGTCCGGCGCGAGCCCGCAGTCGACGCAGAACTCGCCCTGCACAAGGTCGACGAACGCGCCTCCTGCCTCCGGAGGCGTTCCACCGGCCCAGTCGCTCCAGCCGAACACCGGCATGGATCTGTCGAAGTGGGCCATGCCGTCGCCCTGCAGGAGGAATTCGGCATAGGTCGGGTCCAGCGGCTGGCCCATCCAGCGTTCGAGTTCCGCGACCTGGTCCGGCGTTGCCGGCGGCCGCAGGCCCGGTGCGGGCGACATCCAGTCCGGATCCGGATCGGCGAGGTGCTCCCGCATCCTCTGCTCCACGACATCGCGCACCCACTCGCTCAGCACAGCCGTCACGTTCTTCTCCCTCCGCCGTCCCTGCCACTGACGATTCTCCAGCAGGGACCGACACACGGGCATCGTCCGATCGCCGTCGTCACCACGGACGGGACTGGGGCCGGACCCTGGGCAGGCCCCAGGGTTGGACGGCTTCGCTGGTCAGGTCGGCCAGGAACTGCACCAGGCCGCCGCCGTAGTGCCACCAGGCTCCGCTGCGCGAGGCGACCGTGACCGTCCACTCCTGCGGGCCCGCCGGGCTGGTGCTCCAAAGGAACACGTCGCCCTGGTTCGAACCGCCCCACGGGAGGAAGCCGCCCGGGCTCGGGTACGGGCGCAGCGGGATGACGGGGTCGCTGTCCTCGCACCACTCCGCCACGGTCTCCAGATCGTCCTGGAGCCACTGCGGCCACTCCCGCTCGCGGCCGGCCGTCGGGTGGTGGACGGAGAGGAAGTCGCCGAGCACGAACGGGGGGTAGAGCTCGCAGAGGCGCTGGTAGTCGGCGGGCACCGGGGAGCCCAGCGCGGCCTCGAGGGCCGGCCAGTCGAAGGTCGCGGGCACCGCGAGGCGCAGTGCGTCGAAGCCGGGTACGGCGCGTTCGAGTTCCGCGATCGCCTCGTCAGGGTCGAGCAGGCGGCGGTGCGGTGTCTGGGTAGCGATGAGGTCCTCCACCGGACCAGGCTGTCACGACGGCGGCACCGGTCTGTTCCCCGGGTGGCCCGGCGGCCGTAGGGACGGGGCGCCCCTCAGGCGCCGGCGGCCGCCACCGCCGTCGGCCGCGGGGCGGAGGCCAGGAGGGCGTCGAGCAGCCCCGGGAAGCGGGCGTCGAGGTCGGTGCGGCGCAGGCTGACGAAGCGGTTGCGGCCGGCGACGCGGGTGGTGGTGACGCCGGCTTCGCGCAGGACGCGCATGTGGTGGGAGACGGTCGACTTGTGGAGGTGGTCCAGGCCCAGGTCGCGGGGGCCGCAGGAGTGTTCGGCGCCGTCGGCGTAGCTGAGCAGCAGGCGCATGCGCACGGGGTCGCCGAGGGCGTGCAGGACCGTGACGAGGTCGATGTCGGCGGTGGGGGGCTGGGGCAGCCGCTCGTCGTCGGTCATGGGTGGGGCTCCGGTCCTCGGGGTCCCGCACGGGCGCGGGCGACAGCAGGAATGGTTTGACAATTATCCACCAATCCCCGATTGTTTGGCGAGCGTCAAACCGTTGCATGTTCGTCCAACAATTGACCCGGGGGGCTCTCCGTGCCCGTACGCCTGCTCCTTCTCGCCCTCGGCACCTTCGCCATGGGCACCGACTCGATGGTGGTCGCCGGCATCCTCGGACCCATCGCCGCCGACCTGCACGTGTCGGTGGGCGCCGCCGGCCAGCTCGTCACCGTCTTCGCACTCGGCTACGCCGTGCTGGCCCCGCCACTGGCCGCCGCCACCGCCCGCTGGCCGCGCCGGCGCCTGCTGCTGACCGCGCTCGCCCTGTTCAGCGCCGCCAACGCCCTCAGCGCCCTCGCCCCCACCTACCCCCTGCTGCTGGCCACCCGGGTGCTCGCCGCCGCCGGCGCCGCCCTCTACACCCCCACCGCCAACGCCGTGGCCACCACCCTGGTCGCCCCCGAGCGGCGCGGCCGGGCCCTGGCCACCGTGCTGGGCGGCATGACGGTGGCCACCGCGCTGGGCGTGCCGCTGGGCACCTGGGTGGGACGCACCGACTGGCGCCTGACCATGTGGCTGGTCACCGTCCTCGGCCTGGCCGCACTCGCCGGACTCGCGCTCCTGCTGCGCGACCTGCCCGCTCCCACCGCCGCCCCCACCCTCGCCGCCCGGCTGGCCCCCCTCGCCTCACGCCGCGTCCTCGGCGCCGCCGCCACCACCCTCACCTTCTTCCTCGCCTTCCAGAGCGTCTACATCTACCTCGCCACCGCCGTGCACGGCGCCACCGGTGGCGACGCCGACAAGCTGAGCCTCATCCTGCTCACCGCCGGCGTGCTCTCGGTCGCCGGCAGCTGGCTGGGCGGACGCCTGGTCGACCGCGCCGGGGTGCGGGCCGTCCTGCTGACCGGCTCCGCCGTCGCCGCCTGCGCCTTCACCGCCCTGCCCTGGCTGGGGCGCAGCATGCCCGGAGCGCTGGCGTACGCGGCCGTCGTCCCCCTGGCCGGATGGGCCGTCTCCGTCGCCCTGCCCCACCGGCTGGCCTCGATCGACCCCGCGAACGCACCCCTGCTGATCTCCCTCAACAGCAGCGCCCTCTACCTCGGCACGGCCGCCGGAGGCCTCGCCGGATCAGCCGCCATCACGGTCCTGGGCACCCGCTGGTTCCCGCTGGCCGCGGCCGTACTCGCCCTCGTGGCCTGCGCCACCGCCGCGGCCACCACCCGCGACCAGCGCTCCCCCGCCGAGGCCACCGCCACGCCGCCCACCCCTGCCCGCACCTGAACCACCCCACCGGCCCCCGAGCACCACCTGCGGGGCCCGGACGGGCGGACTGCCGGGCGGGCCGTCAGGGAAGCAGGCGGGCGCGGACGGCGTCGTCGCAGAGCGCGCCGGCCAGACCGGCGGCGTAGGCGGCGGAGGCGTCGAGCCCGAGGCCGGCCGCCACGTCGTGCTCACGGTTGAGGTCGGTGCCGAACATGGCCGGGTCGTCGGTGTTGATCGAGCACAGCGCGCCGGCTTCGCGCAGCCGCGGCAGCGGGTGCTCGGAGAGGTCGCGGACGACACCGGTCCGTACGTTGGAGGTCGGGCACACGTCGAGCACCACGCTCCGGTCGACGATCTCGACCAGCAGCTGCGGGTCCTCCACGGCCCGGATGCCGTGGCGCAGTCTGACCGCGCCGAGGTCGAGGGCCTCCCGGATCGACTCCGGGCCGGCGGTCTCCCCCGCGTGCGGCACGAACGCGAGTCCGCCGTCCTGGGCGATCCGCACGGCCTTGCCGTAGGGCGCGAGCGGACCGCGCCGCTCGTCGCCGCCGATGCCCAGGCCGACCACGCCGCGGTCCCGGTAGCGGACCGCGACCCGTGCGCACTCCTCGGCCAGGTCCACGGGGCACCCTCGGTAGAGGTCCGGGGTCAGCCGCACGGTCACGCCGAAGCGCTCCTCGGCCTCGACGGCGCCTTCGCAGTAGCCCGCGAAGATCTCGTCCCAGCCGATCCCGTCCGCCTCCACGCGCTCCGCGGGGGAGAAGATGCCCTCCAGGTAGACCGCGCCCTGGCCGGCCGCCTGCCGTGCGTAGTCGACGACCACCTGGCGGAAGTCGTCGGCGGTGCGCAGGCAGTTGGTCGTCATCACCCACACCTCGATGAAGTGACGGAAATCGGTGAACCGGTAGAGCTCGGCCAGGCCTTCGACCGTGTCGACGGGAAGTGGCTCGTGGTTGCGCCGGGCGATCTCCAGCAGCGTCCGCGGCTGGATCGACCCCTCCAGGTGCACATGCAGTTCGATCTTCTTCGTCGTCATGTGCGGGAGCATTCCACAGATCGGACGGGCGGCCGTCCGGCGGCCGTCCGCGTACGGAGGCGGCCCCGGACGCGGTCC
>NZ_JBHZCY010000223.1:0-7426 GCF_042786665.1 Kitasatospora sp. NPDC059146
CCGGCGGTGGGCGCCCGGGCGGCGCGGGCGGCCGTCCTCGGCCAGCCGCTGGGCCACCCGCAGGCAGCGCAGGTCCAGGAAGGCGCCGAACAGCTCGCTGCGCAGCGCCGGCCCGTCGTGCAGGCCCTGCGCCCACAGCTCGCCGGCCAGCCGGACGGCCAGCGGGTGCCGGGCGTCCTCGGCGGCGGCCGGGCGGCCGGGCGGCAGCCCGTAGCGGCGGCGCACCCGCTCGGCCGCCTCGGCGGGCAGCGGGCCCAGCCGGTGCCCGGCCAGGGTCGGGGTGCCGGGCCCGCCGCCGTCCATCCGGACGGTGGGGGCGCTGGCCAGGTCGCCGTCCGGGCCCGGTTCCGCCGGGCGGGGGACGCCCGCGGCGCCGCTGCCCCAGGGCTCGGCCGCCAGCCGTTCCCAGAGCTCCTCGCCGCAGGCGGTGAGCAGTCGTGCGCCGCAGCCGGTGAGCCACTGCCCGGCGCCGCGCAGCCAGCGCGGGTCCGGTTCGGCCGGGGCCTCCTCGGGACCGTCCAGGACGACCAGCAGCGGGCGTCCGGCCGCCGCGCACAGCGCCGCCACCGGCTCCGGCGCGGGCGCCGGGGTGCCGAGCTCGGCCGCGGCGGCGGCGAGCGCCCGTTCCACCGCCTCGGCGAGCGAGCGGTCCTCGGCGCGCAGGTCGGCGCCGCGCAGCCAGAGGGTGGGCAGCGGCCGGGCGCCGTCGCAGCGGCGGGCGGCCAGGGCGGCCAGTTCGGTGGAGCGGCCGCTGCCGGGGGCGCCGACCAGGGCGGTGACGGTCGCCTCCGGCTCGTCCCCGGCCAGGCCGTCCGGCCGGTCCACCCGGTCGGCGGCCAGCCCGGCCACCCGGCCGGGCCCGGCCCCGGCGGCGGCCAGCTGGGCGGCGGTCAGCCGCAGCACCCCGGCCAGGTTCAGCGCCGGGCCGTACCCGGGCACCGTCGCCGCGTTGCGCTCCAGCAGTTCGGCCAGCGCCGGCGCGACCACCGCGCCGCCCCCCGCGGGCACCGCCCACAGCGCCCCGCCGTACGGCCCGGTACCGGCCGCCCCGCCGTACGGCGCTCCCCCGTACTGCGGTCCGCGCAGGGCCGGCGCGGCCAGTGCCACCACCGCGCCGCTGCGGGCGTCCAGCACCGGTGAGCCGGCCGGCACCACGACCCCGGCCACCGCGGGCACGTCCAGCACCGGCACCCCGGCCAGCAGGTGGCCACCGTACGCGGCGCCGCCGACGCCCAGCAGTCCGCAGCGCAGCACCACCGCCCGGCCGTCCTCGCCGGTCAGGGCGGGCAGCAGCACCTCGTGCCCGGCGCCCACCGCGGCCACCGGCAGCGGCGGAACGGGCAGCCCGCCGACCGCGTCGGTGCGCAGCAGCGCGAGCCCGTGCTCGGGCAGCGGCAGCACCGCGTCGGCGTCGAGCACCCTGGTCTGTCCGCCGGGGGTGTGCAGCACCAGCCGGTCCAGGCCGGCCACGGCCTCGTGCGCGGTGAGCACCCAGCCCTGCGGGTCGGCGGCGAACCCTAAGCCGTGCAGCCGCCCGTTGAGGTCGCGGATCCGCAGCAGGTACCGCCCCGGATCGCCCTCCGCAAACCCCGGCATGGAGCCCCCTCACCCGTCGAGCGGGCCCGTCGCCCGCTCGCCGCCGGGAGCCTGCCCCCCGCAGGGGCGCCCCGACCGCGCCCGCGCCGTTCACCACGGCGGTTCACCTCGCGCGCTCCCCCGTGCGGGTGAAGCCCACCGTTCGGGTGAAGGACCCCGCCGGGGGAACCCGGGACCGGACGCGGAACCCCCGCCGGGAGGGCTCCCGACGGGGGTCTGCGGTCCGACGGACGGGCCGGCTCAGCCGACGAACACCGCGACCGGCTTCGCCTGGCCGCCCTGCTCCTCGACCAGCGCGAGGAAGCGCCCGTCCGGCCCGAACACCGCGATCGGCCCGTCCACGCCCAGCCCGGGCGCCTTGAGCCGGGAGCCGTGCGACAGCTTCTCCGCGGAGGCCTCGTCCAGGTCCCAGCGCGGGAACGCGGCCGCCGCGGCCGCCCCGATCGGCAGCACCTCCAGCCCGCTGGCGGAGTCGCCGGTGACCGACTCCTCCAGCTGCTCCAGGGTGCGCGCCGACTCCACCCCGTACGGCCCGACCTTGGTGCGGCGCAGCGCCGTCAGGTGCCCGCCGACGCCGAGCCCGGCGCCCAGGTCGCGGGCCAGCGCCCGGATGTAGGTGCCGGAGGAGCACTCCACGGTCACGTCCAGGTCGATCACCGGCGTGCCGTCCTCGGCGACCGCCGCGCGCTGCGCGTGCACGGTGAAGGAGTGGATGGTGGTGGGCCGGGCGGCGAGCTCGAAGTCCTCGCCCTCGCGCACCCGCGCGTACGACCGCTTGCCGTCGATCTTGATCGCGCTGACCTTGGACGGCACCTGCATGATCTCGCCGGTGAGCGCCGCGATCCCGGCGTCGATCGCCTCCCGGGTGACGCCGTCCGCCGGGGCCGAGGCGGTGACCTCGCCCTCGCGGTCGTCGGTCACGGTGGTCTGGCCGAGCCGGACGGTCGCCTCGTAGGTCTTGGCGGTCAGCATCAGGTGGCCGAGCAGCCGGGTGGCCCGCTCGACGCCGATCACCAGCACGCCGGTGGCCATCGGGTCCAGCGTGCCGGCGTGCCCGACCTTCCTGGTCCCGGCCAGCCACCGCAGCTTGGCGACGACCCCGTGGGAGGTGATGCCCTCGGGCTTGTCGACGATCACCAGGCCGTCCGGGCCGGTGCCTTTGCGCTTCATCGGGTTCTTTCTCCGGTACGTGCGGGAGTTGCTCTACGGGAAGGTCAGTGGAGCGGCCGCAGCGCGCCCCGGAACCGCTCGACCACCGCGGCGACGTCCTCCCGGGCGGCGAACCCGGCCGCGAAGACGTGCCCGCCCCCGCCCAGTTCACCACAGGCCGCGGCGACGTCCACCGCGCCCTTGGAGCGGGAGGAGCCACGCAGCGTACCGTCCGGGTCCTGCTTGAGCACCAGCGCCACCTCGGCCTCGGCCGGCCGCCGCAGGATGTCGATCAGCCCCTCGATCTCCTCGACGGTGACGCTGAACAGCGCCAGGTCCTGGTAGGGCACCCAGGTCCACACCAGGCCCAGCCCGTCGGCCGCCTCCGGCTCGTAGACGGCCCGGTCCAGGGCGGCCGCGAGCACCTTGAGGTAGCCGAAGGAGGAGGTGTCCCACAGCTGCCGGGAGATCAGGTCGTGCCGGATGCCGGTGGCCAGCAGCCGCCCGGCGAGTTCGTGGGTCGCGGGCGTGGTCGCCCGGTACTTGAAGGAGCCGGTGTCGGTGGCGACCCCGGTGTACAGGCAGGTGGCCAGCTCCTGGTCGAGCTCGACGCCGAGCCGGCGCAGCAGTTCGTCCACCAGGACGGCGGTGGCCGGCGCGGTCGGGTCGATCAGCTGGTGGGTGCCGAAGCCCGGGTTGGAGGCGTGGTGGTCGAACACCACCAGGACGGGCGCGGCGAAGGCCTTGTCGTGCAGCAGCCCCAGCCGGCTCTGCGCGGCGACGTCGAAGCAGAGCACCAGCTCGGGCACGTCCGGCACCTCGGAGGCCGGCACGATCAGCTCCTGGCCGGGCAGGAAGGCCAGCGACTCGGGCACGACCTGCGGGTCGTCGCCGAAGGAGACCCGCACCCGCTTGCCGAGCGCGCGCAGCGCCAGGGCCGCCGCCAGCGAGGAGCCCAGCGCGTCGCCGTCCGGGCAGATGTGGCAGATCAGGTCGATCGAGCGGGCCCGCCCGATCTCCGCCACCACCTGCTGCCAGACCAGCTCGAAGCCGCTCTCCTCGGCACGCGGGCCGGGGAGCGCCGCGAGGGCACCCTCCACCGTGCTGGTGGAGGACGCCCCCGTGGTCGATCCGGCTCGCGAGGCGGCCTGCGCCGGCTCACCCGCCATGTCTACTCGTCCTCGTCGTCACGCTCGGCCGCCGGGACCTTGTACGGGTCCGCGTCGCCGGCGTAGGTCGCGCCCGCGGCGGTGGTGCGCACCGCCGCGTCGATGGCCTTGGCCCGGTCGAGCAGGTCGTCGATGTTCCGGGCGTTCTCCGGCAGCGCGTCCGCGACGAAGGTCAGCGTCGGGGTGAAGCGCACCCCGATCTTGCCGACCTCGGAGCGGATCACGCCCTTGGCGCTCTCCAGCGCGGCCGCGGTGGCCTCGCGGTCGGCGTCGTCACCGAAGACGGTGTAGAAGACGGTGGCCTCGCGCAGGTCGCCGGTCACCCGGGTGTCGGTGATGGTCACGAACCCCAGTCGCGGGTCCTTGACCCGCCGCTCCAGGGTCTGGGCGACGACCACCTGGATGCGGTCGGCGAGCTTGCGCGCCCTAGCGGTGTCGGTCACGTTGCCTCCTCGTGCAATGGGCCCGGTACCCGGGAGAACTGCGCACCCGTCGGGGCCCACGCCCCAAAGTACCGGCCCGCGCCCGGCCTTGCGGGCGCTCTCGGTCCTGATCCGTGTGAGAACGGCGACTTCCGCCGACCGGCTCCACGGTCCTCATTCGTCGTCGTCGTTGTGGTAGCGCCTCCTCGCGGAGAGGAGCTGCACCTCGGGGCGGCCGGCGACCAACCGCTCACAGCTGTCCAGGACCTCGGTGACGTACCCGGCTTCGCCGGCGACCACCGCGAGGCCGATCTCGGCCCGGCGGTGCAGGTCCTGGTTCCCGGTCTCGGCAGCGCACACGCTGTACTTGCGCTGCAGTTCGGCCACGATCGGCCGCACGATCGAACGCTTCTCCTTGAGCGAGTGGACGTCGCCCAGCAGCAGGTCGAAGGTGAGTGTTCCCACGAACATGTATGACAGGTCTCGCCGACCTGGAAGGCCTCGGGATGTCGGCGCGGAACCGGCCGACACCCCAGGACCCTACACAGCGAGACCGGGGCCGGTCGACGGAAATACCACCCGTCGACCGACCCCGGTTGACACCGACTAGCCGCGCGGCTTCTCGCGCATCTCGTAGGTCTCGATGATGTCGTCGACCTTGATGTCGTTGAACGACCCCAGGGTGACACCGGCCTCGAAGCCCTCGCGGACCTCGGTCGCGTCGTCCTTGAAGCGGCGCAGACCCTCGATGGTGAGGCTCTCCGCCACGACCTTGCCGTCGCGCAGCAGGCGGGCCTTGGTGTTGCGGCGGATGATGCCGTCGCGGACCAGGACACCGGCGATGTTGCCGAACTTGGAAGAGCGGAAGACCTCGCGGATCTCCGCGGCGCCGAGGCGCACCTCCTCGTACTCCGGCTTGAGCTTGCCCTTGAGGGCGTTCTCGATCTCCTCGATCGCCTGGTAGATGACCGAGTAGTACCGGACGTCCACGCCTTCCTTGTCGGCCGCGGTGCGCGCACGGCCTTCGGCGCGCACGTTGAAGCCGATGATGATGGCGTCCGAGCCCATCGCCAGGTCGACGTCGGACTCGGTGATCGCACCGACGCCGCGGTGCAGCACCCGGAGCTCGACCTCCTCGCCCACGTCCAGCTTGACGAGGGCGTCCTCGAGGGCCTCGACCGAACCGGAGACGTCACCCTTGATGATGAGGTTGAGCTGCTCGATGGAGCCGGCGGCGATGGCCTTGTCCAGGTCCTCCAGGGACACCCGGACCCGACGCTGCGCGAAGGCGGCGTTGCGGTCGCGGGCCGAGCGCTTCTCGGCGATCTGGCGGGCGGTGCGGTCCTCGTCGACGACGATGAAGCTGTCGCCGGCGCGGGGCACCGAGGTCAGACCGAGCAGCAGCACCGGGCGGGACGGGCCGGCCTCGGCGAGGTTGTTGCCGTTCTCGTCCAGCATGGCGCGGACGCGGCCGTAGGCGTCGCCCACGACGATCGAGTCACCGACGCGGAGGGTACCGCGCTGGACCAGGACGGTCGCCATGGCGCCGCGGCCCTTGTCCAGGTGGGCTTCGATCGCAATACCCTGCGCGTCCTGCTCCGGGTTGGCCCGCAGGTCGAGCGAGGCGTCCGCGGTCAGGACCACGGCCTCCAGCAGCTGGTCGATGTTCAGACCCTGGCGCGCGGAGATGTCGACGAACATGGTGTCGCCGCCGTACTCCTCCGCCACCAGACCGAACTCGGTCAGCTGGCCGCGGACCTTGGTCGGGTCGGCGCCCTCGACGTCGATCTTGTTGACCGCGACCACGATCGGCACACCGGCGGCCTTGGCGTGGTTGAGCGCCTCGACCGTCTGCGGCATGACACCGTCGTTGGCCGCGACCACCAGGATCGCGATGTCGGTGGACTTGGCACCACGGGCACGCATGGCGGAGAACGCCTCGTGACCCGGGGTGTCGAGGAAGGTGATCGGGCGCTCTTCGCCGTTCACGATCGTCGCCACCTGGTAGGCACCGATGTGCTGGGTGATGCCACCGGCCTCGCCGGCCACCACGTTGGACTTGCGGATCGCGTCCAGCAGTCGGGTCTTACCGTGGTCGACGTGACCCATGACGGTGACGACCGGCGGGCGCGGGGCCAGCTGGTCCTCGTCGCCCTCGTTCGCACCGAAGTCGATGTCGAACGACTCCAGCAGCTCGCGGTCCTCGTCGTCCCGGCTGACGATCTCCAGCTGGAAGCCCATCTCGCCGGCCAGCAGCTCGAGGGTCGCGTCGGAGACCGACTGGGTCGCGGTGACCATCTCACCGAGGTTGAACATGACGGAGACGAGCGCGGCCGGGTTGGCGTTGATCTTCTCCGCGAAGTCCATCAGCGAGGCGCCGCTCGACAGGCGAACGGTCTGGCCGTTGCCGCGAGGCAGCATCACACCGCCGACGGACGGGGCCTGCATGGCCTCGTACTCCTGGCGCTTCGCCCGCTTCGACTTGCGACCGCGAGCCGGGCGACCGCCCGGGCCACGACCGAAGGCACCCTGCGTGCCACCACGGGCACCCGGGCCACCGGGACGACCGCCGAAGCCGCCGGGACGGGGGCCGAAGCCGCCGCCACCACCGGGGGCGCCGCCACCCGGACGCGGACCGCCGAAGCCGCCGCCACCGGCCGGACGCGAGCCCGGACCGGCCGGACGACCCTGGAAGCCCGGACGGGCGCCACCGGCGCCACCCGGACCACCCGGACGGCCGCCGGGGCCACCGGGGCCACGGCCGCCGGGGCCCGGACGCGGGCCCGGAGCCGGACGCTGCGGCATCATGCCCGGGTTCGGACGCGGCATGCCGGACGGGGACGGGGCGCCGGGGCGCGGACCGGCCGGACGCGGCATGCCGTCGGGACGCGGAGCGCCACCGGGACGCGGCGCACCGGCACCCGGGGCACCGGCGGGACGCGGACGGTCGCCACCGGGACGCGGGGCGCCACGGTCGGCACCGGGAGCACCGGCCGGACGCGGACGGTCGCCACCGGGACGCGGGGCGCCACGGTCGGCACCGGGAGCACCGGCCGGACGCGGACGGTCGCCACCGGGACGCGGGGCGCC
>NZ_JBHZCY010000224.1:0-7366 GCF_042786665.1 Kitasatospora sp. NPDC059146
CTCCAGGCGCCCGCGGCCCTCGCGCAGCACCTCGACGCCGTGGCCGCCGACCTCGGCGACGTCCAGGCGGCGCAGCAGCGGGTTGGCGCCGTCGCGCACGACGACGCCGCTGCCGGCGGCGCCGCGCACCTCCAGGCGGTCGAACTCGGCGGCGCTCTCGCCGGTGAGGTCGACGGCGTCGCCGGCGCCGGCGGTGACGGTGGTGCGGGTCAGGACCGGGCTGGAGGACTCGTCGACCAGGACGCCGGTGCCCTGGGCGTCGGCGACCTGGCACTCCTCGAAGCGGCCGCGGGAGCGGCCGGTGACGTGGATGCCGTGGCCCTTGGTGCGGGCGGTGCGGCAGCGGCGCACCAGCGGGTCGGTGGCGCCGGCCAGGACCAGGCCGTGGCCGCGGGTGGTGTCGAGGGTGCAGTCCTCCAGCAGGACCTGGGCGGTGGAGCTGACGTAGACGCCGATCGCGACGTCGCGCACGGTGGTGCGCAGGACCCGGGTGGTGCTGTGCTCCTCCAGGGCGATGCCGGGTTTGTCGGTGGCGGAGATCTCGCAGTCCTCGATGGAGCCGCGGCCCTCGCCGTTGGCGCACACGCCGTTGCCGCGGGCGTCGCGCAGGACGCAGTTGCGCACGACGGGGTTGGCGCGTTCGCCGATCACGACGGCGGAGCTGCCGAGGTGTTCGATGGTGCAGTCCTCGATGACGCTGGTGCCGGTGGAGGTCTCCACTATGCCGGCGCCGGCCGGGTTGACGACCCGGCAGCCGCGCATGGCCAGGGAGCCCTGGCCGCGGGTGAGGACGGCGGTCCAGGAGTTGCCGACCACCTCGCAGTCCTGGAGGGCGGCCTGGCCGCGCGGGACGTCGACGGTGGGCAGTTCCTCGTCCTGGCCCTGGAGGACCAGGCCGGTGAGCTGGACGGCCTCGGCGACGACCTGGACGACGGCGCCCCGGCGCGGGGAGATGCGCACGCTGCCGCGGGCCTCCTCGGCGGTGATGGTCACCATCTTGGTGATCACCAGGTTCTCGTCGTAGCGGCCGGGGCGGACGCTGATCACCGCTCCGCTGCGGGCCGCCTCCAGGGCGGCGCCGATCGTGCGGTAGCCGCCCTCGCGCGGCTCCGCACCGACCGTCAGCACATGGCGGGTCATGGGGCGTTCTCCTCCGTCGTTCGTGGCTGTGGTGCCGGTGGTGCTCGGTCGTGCGGGTTCGTACGGGGTCCGTACGGGGGGTGCGGGGCCGGGGTCAGCCGGTGCAGTCGGCCTTGACGGCGGAGGCGGCGTGGTGGGCGTAGGTCTTGACGCTGTCACCGACCCAGTCCTGGCCCCGGCTGTGCATCACCACGGCGATCCGGCCGCCGCTGAGCGGGAAGGTGCCCGCCGGGACCCACTGGCCGCGGGAGGAGGTCTGGTTCACGTTGAACGACTGGCCCTGCACGGTGTAGTAGGTCGGGGCGCCGCCGACGGCCTTGATGTCGCCGTTGTTCGGGACGTAGACCGACAGGCGGCAGCTGCCGGTGGTGAGCGAGCCGGTGTTGAAGGTCCACACCACCGAGTTGCTGCTGTCGTCCTTGTTGGCGGCGCCCGACATCGGCATCGAGGTGAAGCCGCCCGAGCAGCCGTCGCCGCTGTAGCCGCCGGAGTTCTTGCGCCAGCCCTTCTGCCCGTCGTCGTACCAGCCGTTCTGCTGCATGGAGGTGGATCCGCCGCAGCCCGGGCCGGCCACGCCGTGGTAGGTGGGCGCGGGCGGCGGGGCGGGCTGGGTGGGCTTGTCCGGGGGCGGGGCCGGCTGCTGGGCCTTGGCGGGGGGCTGCGGCTGGGTCTGCGGTGCGCCGCCGCCCTGGCCGGAGCCCTGCCCCGCGCCCTGTCCCGCGCCCTGGCCGCTGTTCTGAGCGGTGTTCTGGCCGCCGCCCTGGGGTGCGGCGGGCGCGCCGGCGGCGGCATGATCGGTGCCCGGGGTGCCCTGGCCGGCGGCGATGCCGGGCAGCGCGGCCCCGGCGGCCGCCGCAGCGGGCACCACCGCGCCCTCACCGGGCTGGGCGCCGGCCGGCTGGCCGGGCTGGCCCGGCTCAGCGGGCTGGCCGGGCTGCAGCGGCTGGTCGCCGGGCGGGTTGCCGGGTGCGTCGGCGCCGGGGACGTAGCCGTTGCCGCCGCCGTCGGGCGCGGAGAAGCCGGCGGGCGGCGGCCCGTCGGCGCCGGGGGTGCCGGGGCCGTCCCCGCCGAAGCCCGCGATGCCCAGCGGCACCCCGACCAGCACCAGGCCCGCGATCACCGCGGCGGCCACCATCGGCTTGGGGATGCGCCGCCCTGCGGCCTCCTCCTCGGTCGCGGCGGCCGGCGCGGGCGCGGCGGTCACGCCCGGGCGGGCCTGGCCGGCGGCCTCCACCGCCGTCGCGCCGCTCTCCCTGACCTCGGGCACCGCACCGGCGGCTCCCACCGCCGCAGCTCCCGCCTCGACGGCGGCCGGTGCCACGCCCGCCTTCCCGGCCTCGGCGGCCGGCTCCGGCACCTCCCAGGCCACCGCGGGCAGCTGGATGCCCCCGACGGAGGACCCGTTTCCCCGCGCACTACGTTCCCTGCCCACCCACGCTCCCTGGCCTTGGACGACGCCCGACGGGGCCGCCCCGCGCGGCCGAACCGCCGCGCGGCGAAAACCGCCCCTCCCCCAGACCGACGGACGGCACGTCGCGTCGGGTTCAGCCGATCTCCAGGCTCCAGGCCGGCTCGTCCTGGCGGGGCGGCTTCAGCACGAAGTCCACCGCCCGCCCGAGGGCCTGCGGCGACGGCTGCGGGCACGGCCCGGTGCGCCCGAGCAGGTGCGCGAGCAGCCCGGGCTCGGGCGCGAGGTCGTACTCCTCCAGGTAGTAGGCGACGGTGTCGGTCCAGATCCACTCGCCGTCGGTGCGGTAGTTCATCGGGACGGCGCCCCGGCGGGAGGTGTCGAAGACGTCGTCCATCAGCATCGGCGTCACCAGCACCTCCGCGCCGGACCGCAGGTACGCCAGTAGGGCGGCCCGCTGCCCGGCGTCGCGCACCAGCGGGTGGTCCGGCGCGAAACCGGGCCCGGCCACCGGGTCGACCGTGCCGAACACCGCCGCCAGCCGGAACTCCGGCTCCGCCGCCTGCCCTTGCTGCTGTTCCACGCGTCGTGCTCCCGCTCTCGTGGCCCCGCACCGGGGCGCCCTCACCCGGTCAACGGCTCCGGGCGCGGGCGGCGTTCACCCGGTGGCCGTTCCGCCGGTCAGGCGGTACTGCCCTTGAGGTCGGGCCTGGGGTCCTTCTGGTACCAGAGCAGGAGGGCGGCCTGTACCTCGGCGCTGGGCTTCCACGCCATGATGCCCTTCTTCATGACCTTGTCCAGTTCCTTGACGAAGTCCTCGGGCTTCCCCTTGTAGGTCTTGGCGAACTCCGTGACCTGCCTGGCCGGCGCCGGCTTGATCCCTTGGTCGACCACGCTCGTGGCATTGGCCTCGGCCGCCCGCGCCGCCTCCTCGGCCGCCCGTCGCGCCGCCGCCTCCTGCTCGGCCGCCCGCTCCTCGAGCCGCCGGGCCCAGGCGGCCTCGTCGTTCTTCGCGGGGAAGTACCTGAAGGCGATGTCCTTCCCCTTGGGCACGTACGCGCTGGTGGAGTTGAGCCTGGCCACGTCATTCCACCCGTACTCGATGACGCCCTCCACGTCCTTGCCGCCCCTGTGGTAGGTGCGGGGCTGGTTCGACAGCGTCGACTTCTGCCCGGCGGCGATCGTGTACCCCACGTAGGCGCCGACCCCCGGGAACGCCTCCTGGAAGTCCTTGACGACGGACTTGCAGCTGGCGCACGTGCCTCGGGAGGAGAGCACGGTGAGGACGCCCTCGGGCTGGGCGGGCAGTCCGGCGCCCGGCTGTCGGGAGACCGCCTTCTCCGGCGGCTTTCCAGAGGGATGGGGGACCTGCTCGAAGCCCCACTCCTTCATCTGCTGGAACGCCTTCGCCAGGCCCTTCACCTCGGCGTCGTAGCGCTGTGTCGGCAAGCCGTTCTCCTTCGCCCACCGGTCGGCGGCCTGGAGCGAGCGGCTGTCGTTGATGGATTCGTCATGGCCGTTGGTGACGGCCGCGGCCGTCTCCCAGCTCTTGTCGCCCTTCAGCGCCAGGGAGATGACGGCGTAGGTCAGGCTCTTGTCGGTGCCGGTGAAGAGCTGCTGGAGGAGTGAGTCCTTCAGGACCACCGTCGCCGCGGCCACGGAGTCAGGGTCCGGTTCCGCCGCCGGAACCGGCTTCGGTTCATCGGCCCTCTCCTTGCCCTTCGCCACCGTTCCCTCCGGCTGCTTCGCCACCTCCTGCGCCTCGGCCGACCGCTGCCCGCCCGACAGCACGTCCGCGATCCGCTCGGCGGAGTTGGTGGTCTCAGGGGAAGCGGACTCGGTGGTCTCGGGCGGAGCGGTCTTGGTGGTCTTCTTCTTGTTCGCGAAAGCCAGGGCGCCCTCCGGTTCGCGGTCGGGGTGGAGGGTGCCCGGGGCGGCGCTGTCGTAGCCCTCGGGGCGGTCGCGGTCGCGGTCCGGGTAGACGGGGGCGGGCAGGTGGGCGCCGCGGTCGACGATCACGGGCGCCTGGCCCTCGGCCGTGGGCCGCTCGACCTCCAGGAAGTGCCCGCCGGCGACGACGGCCGGATGGCCGTCGGCCGTGAAGCCGACGGCGGAGGCGACCACCAGGTGCCCGGGGCCGTCCGTGCCGTCCACGCGCGGGGTGAAGTACACCGGGCCCGTGGCGACCAGTGCGCTGCTGCCCAGGTCAGCCAGGCCGAGCTGGCGCATCACCTCGGTGGTGTACTCGAGCCCGGGCGCCCGCCCGAGGTTGCAGGAGACGAGTTGCAGCCGGTCGGTGCCGTTCCAGACACCGCCCTGGTGCAGTCCGGCCAGGATCCCGACGAGTCGGTCCTCGGTCAGCTCCACCGGCTCGCGGGTTTCGGGGTCGGTGCCGAGCGGCAGCGGCAGGCCGGTGTCGGGGTCGGTGTGCACGGCCAGGGTGAACACGCCGTCCTGCGCGGGGAAGCGCGCCAGGGCGTACCGCTCCGCCGCCGACGGCTCGGGGTGGCCGAGCCACCAGCCGTTGCCGGGGCCGCCGAACGCACTGAGCGGCGCGCCGACTTCGCCCGCCTCCGGCACCGGGTCGGTCCACAGGAAGCCGCTCGGGAGGTTGATCGTGTCGAAGGGGGCTATCTTGTCCAGCGTGCCTGCCCGCAGGTTGTTGACCACCTCGTGCAGGGTTTCTCTCGTGTACTGGAACTCCAACGGGGGATCGCCCCAGCCGGCGTCCTCGGTGTTGTGGGTCCGCAACAGGAGGGTCTCGTTCCCGTTCTCTCCCTCCTCCAGGCGCAGGTGCACCGTCGCGTTCTGGCCGGTCAGCTTCGGGTGGGTCGAGGTGATCTCGACCGTCTTCTCCCGCCCGTCCGCGGACAGGCGCTCGGTGACACGGAAGTCGGCCCGCAGGTTCTCGGGGAAGGCCGCGCGCAGCGCCTGCTCGCTGTAGAAAACGGCGAACAGGTCGAACACCTCCCTGACGGGGGTCTCGTTCACCCAGCCCGCGATCGTCTCCTGGACGTCGTGGAGCGTCATGGGCTCAGCCTCCGCCCGGATGACGTGGAACGGGCCGTCCTCCTCCCGGCCGGTCACCGTCAGTCGGCTCGGGCCGAGCGTCACCTCGTACTGGGTCGTGTTCACCTCGTCCAAGTGGCCGTGCGCCGCGGCGTGCCCCGGCGGGAAGGACAGCGCCAGCATGGGGTGGGACAGCGGCACCTGGATCTCGAACAGCGCGTAGCGGTCGGGGTTCGACATCCAGCCCTGGGCGAACGCCCGGTCGTAGGTGGTGGAGGAGGGCAGGACGTCGGTGAAGCTCTCCTGCTGCCGGGTCTGCGGCTCCATCCGCACCGCGCGGTACAGGAGCACGGTTCCCTCGGCGCCCGGATGTCCCTCCGGGGGGCGCAGGCGCTCCGCGTGGTTGTAGAACGTCCGCAGATTGCCCATCATCTTGTCGAAGGTCACCGTGCCCTCCCGCTGGAAGAGCCTGCCCTCCGGGTTGCGCAGATTGGTGAAGACCCCGTTCTTGATCTGTCCCATGAATGTGCGCAGCGGACTGTCGGGTGGGGCTGCGGTCAGGTGGTCCACTGACAGCGCCACTGCGGCTGCCGCCTGCTCGGGGGTCGGCTCGGCGTACTTCACCGCCTGGGGGTTGCGGTGCTCCGGTGCTATCGACTCCACCAGGCCGTAGCCCTCGGGGTGGTCGTGGAAGGAGCCGTCCGGCGCCCGGTGGGCCCCGCGCTCCTCCACCTGGACGTGGATCTGACCGGAGTCGCCGTCCCGGACCGCCTGGAACTCCAACCAGTGGTCACCGCCCACCATGACCGGGTGGCCGCTCTCGGTGAAGCCGATGTCGGAGGCGACCACCAGGTGCCCCGGGCCGCCTTCGCCCCGCGGGGCGAAGTACACCGGGCCGGTCGCGGCCAGCGCCCGCGGGCCCAGGTCCAGCTCCTTGAGCCGGAGCATCACCTCGTCGACGAACTCGCGCCCCGGCCCGCGGCCCAGGTTGCAGGCCACGAACTGCACGGTGTCGGTGCCGTTCCAGATCCCCGCCCGGCGGAGGCGGGCCAGGACACCCGCCGTCTGGTACGCCGACAGCGTGCCGTCCGGCCCGTTGGGCCAGACCGGCCGCCCGGTGGCCTCGTCGGTGTGGACGGGGACGACGAACACCCCGGGCTGCTCCGGGAAGTGCGCCAGCGCGTCGCGCTCCGCCTGCGGCATGTCGGCCTCGCCGATCCGCCAGCCCTTGGCGCCACCGCCGAAGGCCGACAGCGGCTGCCCGATGTCCTCCGGCATGGGCGCGGTGTAGTCGAACCAGTCCCAGGGCAGGTCCAGCATCTCGAAGCTGGGGTTCTCGGTCAGCTTCTGCGAGCGCAGGCCGCCGCTGACGTCGCCGATGTTGTCGGCGTTGAAGACCATCGGCTCGCGCGGCTCGGTGTCCTCGCTGGTGCTCCAGCGGATCGACACGGATCCGTCGCCGCCGTGATGGATCGCCACTTCGGCGAACTGTTCGGCCAGTTGCTCGTGGGTGTGCTCGATCCTGATGGTCTTCGTGCGGCCGTCCGGCGAGGTCTCCTCGGTGATGCGGTGGAAGTCCGTGAGGTCGCGCGGGTAGGCGGCGCGCAGTGACTCCGGGGTGTAGAAGTCGGTGAAGCGCCGGAACGCGTCCGGGATCGACATGCTGCTGGACCAGTTGGCGACCTCGCCGCGGATGTCGTCCACCGTCATCGGCGAGGCGTCGACCTTGATGACGTGGTAGCCGCCCGAGTCGTCACGGCCGGTCACCGACAGCCGGGACGGACCGAGCGTCACCTCCGACTGGTTCTC
>NZ_JBHZCY010000225.1:0-7143 GCF_042786665.1 Kitasatospora sp. NPDC059146
CCGTCGGGCCGGGAGCGGTCAGGCGGACGGCTCGGAGCGCTCCTCCGGCTCCAGCCCGGCCCGGATCAGGCCGTAGGTGTACGCGTCCTCCAGGGCCAGCCAGGAGGCGGCGACCACGTTGTCGGCCACACCGACCGTGGACCAGCTCGCGGTGCCGTCGGTGGACTCGATCAGCACCCGGGTCTTGGAGCCGGTGCCGTGCTGGCCCTCCAGGATGCGGACCTTGTAGTCCACCAACTCGAAGGTGGCCAGCGGCGGGTAGGTGCCCTCCAGGGCCGTCCGCAGCGCCTGGTCCAGCGCGTTGACCGGACCGTTGCCCTCGCCGACGGCGATCCGGCGCTCGCCCTTGGCCCACAGCTTCACCGTGGCCTCGTTGCCGGAGACCCCGCCCGGGCCCTGCTCGCTGATGGTCCGCCAGGACTCCAGGCGGTAGAAGCGGTCCCGGCTGCCGCGCACCTCGTCGCGCAGCAGCAGCTCGAAGGAGGCGTCGGCGGACTCGTAGGTGTAGCCGAGGTTCTCCTGCTCCTTCACCTTGGCCACCACCCGGCCGGCCAGGTCGCGGTCGGTGGAGAGGTCGTAGCCCAGCTCCTTGCCCTTGAGCTCCACCGAGGCCCGGCCGGCCATGTCGGAGACCAGCATCCGCATGGTGTTGCCGACCAGTTCGGGGTCGGTGTGCTGGTACAGGTCCGGGTCGACCTTGATCGCCGAGGCGTGCAGGCCGGCCTTGTGGGCGAAGGCCGAGAAGCCGACGTACGGCTGGTGGGTGGACGGGGCCAGGTTGACCAGCTCGGCGATCGCGTGCGAGATCCGGGTCATCTCGGCCAGCCGGCCCTCGGGCAGCACCCGGCGGTCGTACTTCAACTCCAGCGCGCCGACCACCGGGAACAGGTTGGCGTTGCCGACCCGCTCGCCGTAGCCGTTCGCGGTGCACTGCACGTGGGTGGCGCCGGCGTCCACCGCGGCCAGGGTGTTGGCCACCGCGCAGCCGGTGTCGTCCTGGGCGTGCATGCCGACCCGGGCGCCGGTCGCGGCGATCACGTCCGCGACGGTGTCCCGGACGCCGGCCGGCAGCATCCCGCCGTTGGTGTCGCACAGCACCACCACGTCCGCGCCGGCCCGGTGCGCGGTGCGCACCACGGCCAGGGCGTACTCGCGGTTGGCCCGGTAGCCGTCGAAGAAGTGCTCGCAGTCGAGGAAGACCCGGCGGCCCTGGCCGCGGAGGAACTCGACGCTGTCCCGGATCATCTCCAGGTTCTCGTCCAGCGTGGTGCGCAGCGCCAGCTCGACATGCCGGTCGTGGGCCTTGGCCACCAGGGTGACCACCGGCGCGCCGGAGGCGACCAGCGCGGCCAGCTGCGGGTCCTCGGCGGCCTTGCCGCCGGCCCGGCGGGTGGCGCCGAAGGCCACCAGCCGGGCGTGGCGCAGCTCCAGTTCGGCGGCGGCGCGGGCGAAGAACTCGGTGTCCCGGGGGTTGGCCCCGGGCCAGCCGCCCTCGATGAAGCCGACCCCGAACTCGTCCAGGTGCCGGGCGATGGCCAGCTTGTCCGCCACCGTCAGGTTGATGCCCTCGCGCTGTGCGCCGTCGCGCAGGGTGGTGTCGAACACGTGGAAGCTGTCGTCGGTACGGCTGACCTCGGTCATGACCCCTGGTTCTCCGTTCGGGGAGGTTCGTACTGCTCTGCCGGATTCTCGTCCCGGCTCCACTGTCCAGGATCCCGCGCGCGGCCCCGGTGTCCCCGGGCCCCTTGTGGGGGCCGTCGGCCGGTCCGAGGAAACAAAAAGACCCCTCGCGGGTGCGAGAGGTCTGCGCGCGGGTCTGGACGCTCGTGGTCGCTCCGCATCGGGTCGTGCGGGAGCGGTCACTGCGGACCGGCGCGCCTGCTGCCAATAATCAGCGAAAGCGAGGACACGCCCGTAGCTTGGCACAGCCTCCGGGATCCGGCCCGCCCGTCTCGCGATGCGGAACGGGGCAGGCCGGAGGGGGTGCCCGGCGTCCGTGGGATCAGACGATCTTGTGCAGCCAACCGTGGGTGTCGGGGCGCTGGCCGCCCTGGATGGCCAGCAGGGCCTTGCGCAGCTCCATGGTGACCGGGCCGGGCTCGCCGGTGCCGACGGTCCAGTCGGCGGCCGCGGACTTCACCGAGCCGACCGGGGTGATGACGGCGGCGGTGCCGCAGGCGAAGACCTCGGTGAGGGTGCCGTCGGCGTTCGCCTGCTGCCACTCGTCGGTGGAGATCTTCCGCTCCTCGACCGCGTAGCCCAGGTCGGCGGCGAGCTGGAGCAGCGAGTCGCGGGTGATGCCGGGCAGCAGGGCGCCGGACAGCTCCGGGGTGACGATCTTCGCGTCCGCGCCCTCGCCGAAGACGAAGTACAGGTTCATCCCGCCCATCTCCTCGACCCACCGGTGCTCGGCGGCGTCGAGCCAGACCACCTGGTCGCAGCCCTTCTCGGCGGCCTGGGCCTGGGCGACCAGCGAGGCCGCGTAGTTGCCCGCGCACTTGGCGGCGCCGGTGCCGCCGGGCGCGGCGCGGACGTACTCCTTGGAGAGCCAGACCGAGACCGGCTTGACGCCGCCCGGGAAGTAGGCGCCGGCCGGGGAGGCGATGATCATGAACAGGTAGGAGTTCGCCGGACGGACGCCCAGACCGACCTCGGTGGCGAACATGAACGGGCGCAGGTAGAGGCTCTGCTCCGGCTCGTTCGGGACCCAGGCCCGCTCCTGCTGGACCAGCAGCTCGACCGCCTCGACGAAGGCCTCCACCGGCAGCTCCGGCATCGCCAGACGGCGGGCCGAGGCCTGGAAGCGCAGGGCGTTGGCCTCGGGGCGGAAGGTCGCGATGGAGCCGTCGGCCTGGCGGTAGGCCTTGAGGCCCTCGAAGATCGCCTGGCCGTAGTGCAGGGTCATGTTCGCCGGGTCCATCTCCACCGGCGCGTACGGGACCAGCTGCGCGTCGTGCCAGCCACGGCCCTCGGTCCAGCTGACGGTGACCATGTGGTCGGTGAAGACGCGGCCGAAGCCAGGGTTGGTCAGCCGGGCCTGGCGCTCCGCTGCCGACAGCGGGTGGGCGGAGGGCTTGAGGTCGAACGTGATGGGCGCCTGGGTGGGCGTGCTCATGGCTGTTTCCTTCACCGTGGGGTTCGTTCGGGCCGCCACCGCCGAAGGAACGTTACGGCTCTCCAACGCCGGAACGAACGCACAACGGCACGGCCCACTGTCGATACTCGCATCCAGAGGGCCGTGCCGAACAGCTGCCCGCTCCTTGGGGAGCTGCAAGCTGCGGTTATGCGGAGCGGCCCGGCCGGCCGGATCCGCTCGGGTTCCGGCCGGCCTAGCCGGCTACTCGCTCGGCGAGCACGTCGCCGACCTCGGAGGTGGACCGGGCGCCCGAGCGCTCGGCGAGGTCCGCCGCGACGGCGGCCTCCACCCGGGCGGCCTCGGCGGCGAAGCCGAGGTGCTCCAGCAGCATGGCGACCGACAGCACGGTGGCGGTCGGGTCGGCCTTGCCCTGGCCGGCGATGTCCGGCGCCGAGCCGTGCACCGGCTCGAACATGGACGGGAACTCGCCGCTCGGGTTGATGTTGCCGCTCGCGGCCAGGCCGATGCCGCCGGTGACGGCCGCGGCCAGGTCGGTCAGGATGTCGCCGAACAGGTTGTCGGTGACGATGACGTCGAAGCGCTCCGGCTGGGTCACGAAGAAGATGGTGGCCGCGTCGACGTGCAGGTAGTCGGTGGTGACCTCGGGGAACTCCGCGCCGACCTCGGCGAAGATCCGGGTCCACAGGTGCCCGGCGTGCACCAGCACGTTGTTCTTGTGCACCAGGGTGAGCTTCTTGCGCGGCCGCGCCTGGGCCCGGCGGTAGGCGTCGCGCACCACGCGCTCGATGCCGTACGCGGTGTTCAGGCTGACCTCGGTGGCCACCTCGTGCGGGGTGCCGGTGCGCAGCGAGCCGCCGTTGCCGACGTACGGGCCCTCGGTGCCCTCGCGGACGACCACGAAGTCGATCGCCGGCTGACCGGCCAGCGGGGAGGCGACCCCGGGGAAGAGCCGGCCCGGCCGCAGGTTGATGTGGTGGTCGAAGGCGAACCGCAGCTTGAGCAGCAGCCCCCGCTCCAGCACCCCGGACGGGACGCTCGGGTCCCCGATGGCGCCGAGCAGGATCGCGTCGAAGGCCTTGAGCTCGGCCAGCACGTCGTCCGGCAGCGTCTCCCCGGTCCGGTGGTAGCGCCGGGCCCCGAGGTCGTACTCGGTGGTCTCCAGCTTCACGTCGGCGGGGAGCACGGCGCCGAGGACCTTGAGGCCTTCGGCCACCACCTCCTGGCCGATGCCGTCACCCGGGACAACTGCGAGACGAATGGTGCGAGACATGCTCGGACCCTACTCCGCCGTCCCAGGGGATGACACCTCACGTCCAGCATTCGGACTCGTACGGAGGATCCCGGGGCTTCCCGACGGCGCGTCACCCCTTTGAGGGGGCGCGGGTGGCGGGAGGTGCGCCGGGGGCGCGCTTAGGGTGGCGGGGTCCGGGATTCCTGGCAGAACGGGGCGCGTGGGTGAAGGCCGAACGGCGGCGGGAGGTGCTGGTCTGCGGGGCCGCGGCCGGGCTGGCGACGGGCGCTTTCGCGCTGGCGGCGGCGGTGCGCGGGCGGTGGCCGGGCGGGGCCGACGCGATCGCCGTGCCGTACCACGCGCACCTGTGGGACCTGCTGCACGGGCAGGCCACCGGGGACCTGCTGTTCAACTGGAACAGCGGCTACGGCGTCCCGTTCCTGGCGGACTTCTTCGCCTACCTGATGAACCCGTTCTCCTGGCCGACCGCGCTCCTCCCACGCGACCAGGGGCACCTCGCCGTCTTCCTGGTCGCCCTGGCCACCATCGGCCTCGGCACCGCCCTGATGGCCCACCTGCTCGGCCGGCTGCACCCCGGCCCCCGGTGGCTGCGGGTGTTCGCCGCCGTCGGGTACGGGCTCTGCGCCTGGGTGCTGGACATCGGCGGCGGGGCGCCGATGTGGCTGTGGGGCCTGGTCTCGCTGCCGCTGCTCGGCCTGGTCGGGGACTGGTGCCTGCACGAGCGCCGCTGGGTGGCCGGCGCGCTGTGCGTGGCGCTCGCCTGGGGGGGCAACCTCTACACCGCGGCGCTGGCCACCCTGATCGCCGGACTCCTGTTCGCCGTACGGCTGTTCGCCACCCCGCGCCCGTTCCGGCACCGGGTCCGGGCGACCGGGCGGGCGGTCACCCTGACCACCGCCGGGGTGCTGCTCGCCGCCCCCGTGCTGTTCGTCGCCGTGCGGGCCGCGCGCGGCGCCCAGCCGGAGTCCCCGGTGCAGCCGCTCGGCCCGTCCGGACTGGACGGGCACCTCGCCCAGCTGCTGCCCGCCATCACCGGCGGGCGGCCGCTTCCGGACGTGGCGATCGGGGTGCTCGGCCTGCTGCTGGTGTGCGGGCTGCCGTTCAACCGCCGGGTGCGGGTCCGCGAGCGGGCGGTCTGGTGCGCGGCGCTGCTGCTGGTGGTGCTGAGCTTCGTCTGGACCCCGACGGTGCTGGTCTGGCACGGCCTGGCGATCCCGGCCGGCGGGCCGTACCGGGTCTCCTTCGTGCTCAGCGGCCTGCTGGTGCTGGCCGGTTGGGTGTCGCTCGCGCACCGGCCGGACCGGGTGACCCTGCTGGGCGGCGCCGCGCTGACCGCGACGATCGCCGCGCTGGCGGCGGCCCGGGGCTCGGTGCACGCCTCCACCTGGGTGCTGCTGGGGGTCGGCGGCGCCGTCCTGCTGGCCGCGCTCGCGGCGCTGGACCGCCGGCACACCGACCGCCGGGTGACCGCGCTGGCCACCTGGGTGATCGGCGGCGCGGTGCTCGGCAACGCCGTCTGGTCCGGGTACGCGGCGCTCGGCGCGGCCCCCGACGACGGCGTCTCCCCCGCCGCCGTCCGGGCCGGGCACGCCGCGGTGCGGGCCGGCGCCGACTGGCCGGACCTGCGCAGCGACCCCGGCCCGCACGCCTTCACCCCCAACGACCCGCTGCTGCTGAACGGCCAGGGCGGCGGCTACTCCAGCGGCTACCTGCCGACCGTCGCCGCCCTGCTGCTGCACGACCTCGGCGCGGGCTGGACGGCCGGCGGGCGGCAGACCGGGGGCGTCACCGACCCGGTCGGCCAGGCGCTGTTCGGGGTCGGCGCCCACCTGGACGACGCACCGCGGCCCCCGGGCTTCACCGCCGTCCGGGCCCCCGCGCCGCCCCTGGTGACCGTGCTGCCGCCGGGCGCCCGGACGGCCACCTCCTCGGTCTGGTCCCGCCAGGAGTCGCTGCTCGGCAGCCAGGTGTACGACGCCCCGCTGCCCGTCCCGGCCGGCGGCCCGGCGCCCACCCTGCACGGCACCAGCGGCTGGTCGGTGCCGGGCGGTGCGGAGGGCACGGTGTTCACGGCCGCCTGCACCCCGGGCTCGACGGCGTACGTCCACCCGCTCTGGTACCGCGGCACGGTCAGCGGCCTGGGCACCGACTTCCGCAGCGACGGCGAGCAGCCCACCACGGCCGTGCCCGTGCACCGGCTGGGGACCGTCCCGGCCGACGGCACGGTCCGGGTGACCCTGCGCTCGGACGTGGTCAGCCAGGTCCCCGCCCGCCCGATCGGCTGCCTGCGGGCCGACGCCCTGGCGGCCGCCGTCACCCGGCTCACCGCCGCCGGCGCCACCCGGGTCGAGGCCGGCGGCCACACCCTGACCGCCGCCCTGCCGGCCGGCTCCACCGGCACCGCGCTGTTCTCCGTCCCCGCCACCGAGGGCTGGACCTGCGCCGTCGACGGCGGCGCCCGCGTGGTGCCCACCCCGGTCCTCGGCATGATCGGCGTCCCGCTCGGCGGCGGCGCCGGCCGGGTCTCCTGCGCGTTCCGCCCGCCCGGCCTCACCGAGGGCCTCACCGTCGCCTCCGGCACCGCCGCCGTGTTCGTCCTGGTCGCGGTCTTCGCCCGGCTCTCCCGCCGCCCCACCCGCGTCCCGCGCCGCGAACGCCGACTGGCCGCACGGGACTGAGCGGACGACGCCAGGGGCGGACAGGGGCGAGGGGCGGGCCGCCGGGGGGTGCGGCGGGCCGGCGCGGGCGGGCGGGGCGAGCGGGGGCGCGTGGCCGCGCGGGGCGGCCGGGGGCG
>NZ_JBHZCY010000226.1:0-7062 GCF_042786665.1 Kitasatospora sp. NPDC059146
GTGGTCACCCCCGGCGCCCCCCCCGCTGCTGTCTGGGAATTCCCTGAGAACTACCTGTCCTTTACGTCCAGTTTGCACTCGAACTCACGTTTAGTCGAAGAATTTCAAAGGAAATTCTACGAACCGTACAGTTGACCCGGGGTGGCTTCCCGGGGTGGGATGACAAATCGGCCCCGGTCCGGCCGACACCGGCACGGCGGCCTCCCGGCCACCGCCATGACCGGGATCCCGTCCCGAAGGGCCCTTCGCACCATGTCTCCGCTCACCCGGTTCGTTCTGCCGCACGCCGCCCCCCCGGTGGCCGACGGTCGGCCTGCCGTCGACGAGGACGTGGCGTTCGGGCTGCTGCGCGCCCGCTGGCACGGCCGCGGACTGGAGCTCACCGGCTTCGCCCGCCCGCTGGACCTGGACACCGGCCGCCCCGGCTCCGCCTGGACCTGGCTGACCCTGCGCCACGAGGACGCGGCCGAACCACCGCTCCACCTGCGCTCCAGGCCCCGCAGGCTGCCCGAGGTCACCGACGACAGCGCCCAGCCGGAGCACAACCACGACTGGTCCGGCTTCACCGTCCTGCTGGAACCCTCCCGACTGCGCCGGGACGACCGCTGGCTGCTCGGCGACTGGCAGATCGGGACCACCCTCTTCACCCGCCCCCGCCCCACCCGGCTGCGCCGCCAGTACGGCACCCTCGCCCCCCACTGGTGCGGCTCCGGCGAGTACCCGCCGGCCCGCTGGGTGGACCGTGACGTCCGCCTCCAGCCGTACTTCGAGGACGACCGGCTGCAGCTGCGGCTGGAACGCCCCGGCGCCCGGCTCGACCGCGCCGAGCCGGCCGCCGACGGCATCCGGCTGGGCGGCGTCGCCGACCACTGCCCGACCGGCACCGTGCTGCGGCTGCGGCACCGGCAGAGCGACGCGGTGATCGAGCAGCCGCTCACCCGCGCCGGCAACACCTTCGCCGTCGAACTGCCGTACCGGCCGCTCACCGCCGACGGCCGCGGCCGCGAGGACCTGGAACACTGGGACGTCGAGCTGCTGCGCCCCGACGGCGGCACCGAACAGCTCTGCCTGGACGAGCGCGGCGGCCCGGTGGCCGGCCAGTACCCGCTGCCGCACACCCCGGACCGGGTGCTCTACCTCAAGCACCTCGCCGACGGCCGGCTCCAGGTCTGCGTCCAGCCCGCCGCCGGGATGGTCGACCGGATCGCGGTCCACTTCGGCGGCTTCGAACTGTCCGGCCACTGCCCGGACCCGGCCGCCGGGCGACTGGAGCTGGTCCTGCGGCACGGCGGCACCGCGGGCGAGGTCCGCACCCCCGTCGAGCCCGAGCCGGACGGCCGCTTCCGGGTCCGGGTGCCCGCCACCCGTACCGGCTCCGACGGCGCCGTGCTGCCGCTGCGCAAGGGCGTCTGGGAGGCCGCCCTGGAGCCGGCCGACCGCTCCGGGCCGGCCCGGCCGCTGCTCGCCGCCCCGACCGTGCTGCCCGCCCTGCCCGCCACCGCGACCACCGGCGGCAAGGACGTCCTGCTGCAGCGCCGCTGGCACGACACCCTGCTGGTGGACTCCACCCCGGTGCTCGACGCCACCGAGCGCAGCGCCTGGGCCCAGGCCCGGCTGCGCACCGAGCAGTACCCGGCGGCCCGCCGCGAGCCGCTGCGCGAGGCGGTGCTGTACGACGTGTTCGGCGGCCGCGGCTACGCCGACTCCCCGCGCGCGGTGCACGCCGAACTCGTGCGCCGCGGCGAGCCGTTGGAGCACCTGTGGGTGGTCGACGACGGCCAGGCCGAACTGCCGCCCGGGGTCGTCCCGATCCGGATCTGGAGCCCCCAGTGGTACCGGGCCCTGGCCACCTGCCGGTACCTGGTCGGCAACACCCACTTCCCGGACTTCCTGGAGCGCCGCGAGGGCCAGGTCGTGGTGCAGACCTGGCACGGCTCGCTGCTCAAGCGGATCGCCCACGACGTCGACAACCCCTGGCTCGCCGACCACGGCTACCTGGAGGCGCTCGACCGGGAGACCCCGCAGTGGAGCCTGCTGCTCTCCCCCAGCCCCTTCGCCACCCCGATCCTGCAGCGCGCCTTCCGCTACGACGGCGAGGTGCTGGAGTCCGGCTACCCGCGCGGCGACGTGCTGGCCCGGTCCGAGCCCCGGGCCGCCGCGGCCGTCCGCCGCCGGCTCGGCATCCCCGAGGGCAAGCGGGTCGTGCTGTACGCGCCGACCTGGCGCGAGGACCAGCAGCGCGGCGACGGCGACGGCTTCCGGCTCGACCTGCGGCTCGACCTCGACCACGCCCGCCGGCTGCTCGGCGAGGACCACGTGCTGCTGGTCCGCCCGCACTCGCACGTGCGCGACCCGCTGCCCGGCGCCGGCGACGGCTTCCTGTTCGACTGCGGGGACTTCCCCGACCCGCAGGACCTGCTGCTGATCGCGGACGTACTGGTGACCGACTACTCGTCGATCATGTTCGACTTCGCGATCACCGGCCGCCCGGTCTACTTCTTCACCTACGACCTGGAGCACTACCGCGACACCCTGCGCGGCTTCTACTTCGACTTCGAGGCGGACGCGCCCGGCCCGCTGGTGCCGGACTCCGCGGAACTGCTCGGCGCGCTGCGCGAACTCGCCGACAGCGGCGAGCGGTCGGCGCCCGGCTACGCGGAGCGCTACCGGCGCTTCCGGGCCGCGCACTGCGCCCTGGACGACGGCGGCGCGGCCCGCCGGGTGGTCGACCGGATGATCGAACTCGGCCGCACCGCGGGGTAGTTCAGGAGAACCGGTAGGCCCGCCAGGGCCGCCAGACCTCGTCCGCGTCGAACCGGGAGAGCGAGAAGCCCGGCACCGGGAAGGACGCCCGGAACCCGCGCGCCTGCTCGTACGCGCGATCCAGCGCGTCCTCCGACAGGCCGTGGGCCACCGTCACGTGCGGGTGGTACGGGAAGGCCAGCTCGCGGGCCAGCGGGCCGGACCGCACGCCCGCCTCCAGCAGCCGGCACTCGTGCGCGCCCTCCTCGACCCGGACGAACACCACCGGGGAGACCGGCCGGAAGGTGCCGGCGCCGCGCAGCAGCATCCGGAACGGCCGGTGCGCCGCGGCCACCGCCGACAGGTGGTCCTCGATCTTCGGCAGCAGCTCGGCCGGCACCTCGGTGGGCGGCAGCAGCGTGACGTGCGTCGGTATCGAGCGGGCCTGCGGGTCCCCGAGCCCGGCCCGGGCGTCCTGGATCCGCGCGCCGTGCGGGTCCGGCACGCTCACGGACACGCCGATGGTGACGACCTCCGGGAGGTCGCCACCATCGGGCATGCGCGAGAGCGGAGTCACCGCTTGGCGGCCGGGAGGAAGCCGATCCGGTCGTACACGGTCGCCAGCGTCTCGGAGGCCACCGCGCGGGCCTTCTCGGCGCCGATCGCCAGCACCCGGTCCAGCTCGGCCGGGTCGTCCAGGAAGGTGCTGGTGCGCTCCTGGAAGGGGGTGACCCACTCGGTGAACAGCTCGGCCAGCTCGGTCTTGAGGGCGCCGTACATCTTGCCCTCGAAGTGCGCGACCAGCTGCTCGACCGACTGGCCGCTGAGCGCGGAGTGGATCCGCAGCAGGTTGGAGACGCCCGGCTTCTGCTCCTCGTCGTAGGAGACCACGGTGCCGGTGTCGGTGACGGCGCTCTTGAACTTCTTGGCGCTGACCTTCGCCTCGTCCAGCAGGCTGACCAGGCCCTTGGCCGAGGAGGCCGACTTGCTCATCTTGATGCCCGGGTCCTGGAGGTCCATGATCTTCGCCGTCTCCTTGAGGATGTACGGCTTCGGGATCGTGAACGTGGGGGCGTAGCGCGAGTTGAACCGCTCCGCGATGTCGCGGGTGATCTCCACGTGCTGGCGCTGGTCCTCGCCGACCGGGACGGCGTCCGCCTGGTAGAGCAGGATGTCCGCGATCTGCAGGATCGGGTAGGTGAACAGGCCGACGGTGGTGCTGTCCGCGCCGTACCGGGAGGACTTGTCCTTGAACTGGGTCATCCGGGAGGCCTCGCCGAAGCCGGTGAGGCAGTTCATCACCCAGCCGAGCTGCGCGTGCTCGGGCACGTGCGACTGGACGAAGAGGGTGCAGTGCTCCGGCTCCAGACCGGCGCCGAGCAGCTGGGCGGCGGACACCCGGGTGTTCTGGCGCAAGGTCACCGGGTCCTGCGGCACGGTGATCGCGTGCAGGTCGACGACCATGTAGAAGGCGTCGTTCTCCTTCTGCAGGTCGACCCACTGGCGCACGGCGCCCAGGTAGTTGCCGAGGTGGAACGAGCCGGAGGTGGGCTGGATCCCGGAGAGCACCCGGGGGCGATCCTTGACCGGACCGGTGACCGCTGCGTTGACCATGCGGGCCATTCTTCCAGTTCCCCCGGTCGCTCAGGAAACCTCCGGCCCCGCAGGCTCCTCCGGTGTGACCGCACTCACCCTCACCCGGGCGATCCGCCGGCCCTCCACCTTGGCCACCGTCAGCAGCACCGCGCCGCCGCCCTCGACCGGGATCCGGGCCTGGTCGCCGTCCCGGGGCAGCCGGCCGAGCGAGGCCACCAGGCAGCCGGCCACCGTCTCGTACGGGCCCTCGGGCAGGGTGACGCCGGTCTCCTCGGTGAAGTCGCCGAGGTTGAGCAGGCCGTCCAGCTCCGTGCCGCCGCCGGCCAGTCGGCGGGTCGGCGCGGACTCCGGCCGGTCGTACTCGTCCCGGATCTCGCCGATCACCTCCTCGACCAGGTCCTCCAGGGTGACGATGCCGGCGGTGCCGCCGTACTCGTCCACCACGATCGCCAGGTGGTGGCCCTCCCGGCGCATCTCGCCCATCGCCTCCAGCACCCGCTTGGTGCCGGGCAGCAGCTTGACCGGGCGGGCCAGGTCGCGGACCTTGACGGCCTGCTCGCCGCGGGCGCCGTAGAGGTCCCGGACGTGCACGAAGCCGACCACCGCGTCGGCGCTGCCCTCGACCACCGGGTAGCGCGAGTGCGGCGAGGTCTCGGACTGGTGCCGTACGGCGGCCAGCGGGCGCTCCGCGTCCAGGAAGGTCACCTCGGTGCGCGGGACCATCACCTCGCGCAGCTGGCGCTCCCCCGCGGCGAACACGTCCGCGATCAACGCCCGCTCGTCGCTTCCCAGTTCGGTGTTGGAGGCGACCAGGCCGCGCAGTTCCTCGGAGCTCATCGAGCCGCGCCCGGCCGCCGGATCGCCGCCGAACAGCCGGACCATCAGGTTGGTGGAGTGGCCGAGCAGCCAGATCACCGGGCGCAGCGCCACCGACATCACGTCCACCACGGGGGCGGCGATCACCGCGATGGACTCGGCGCGCTGCAGACCGATCCGCTTGGGGGTGAGCTCGCCGAGCACCAGCGAGACGTAACTGATCAGCAGGGTCAGGCCGACCAGGGCGAGGGCGTCCGCCACCCCCTGGGACAGCCCCGCCCGGACGAAGAGCGGGGCGACCTTGCCGGCCAGGGTGTCCGCGCCGAACGCGGCGGACAGGAAGCCCATGCAGGTCACGCCGACCTGGACGGCCGCCAGGAAGCGGTTGGGGTCGGCGGCCAGGTGCGCGGCCCGGGCCGAGCGCCGGGTGCCGTGCGCCTCCAGCGTCCGGATCTGACCCTCGCGCAGCGAGATCAGCGAGATCTCCGCGACGTTGAACAGGCCGCCCAGCAGGATGAAGACGAGGACGAGCGCGGCGTCCCCGAGGGTTTCGTTCACAGCGGGCCAGTGTAGGCGGCCGAGGTGTCCCGGCCCGGGCCTCCACCCCGGAGGCGAGCGGGCGAACACCCGCCCCGAGCCGAAGGGGCGCGCCGGTGCCGAAAGGGCGAGCGGGCGAACAGCAGACGGCCCGCCGCCCCCGGGCGGGGGTGGCGGGCCGTCGCAAGGGCCGTGCGGCGGGGCTCAGATGAGGCCCAGCTCCTGGACCGCGTCGCGCTCCTCGGTCAGCTCCTTGACCGAGGCGTCGATGCGGGCGCGGGAGAAGTCGGAGATCTCCAGGCCCTGGACGATCTCGAACTTGCCGTCCTTGGTGGTGACCGGGAAGGAGGAGATCAGGCCGGCCGGGACGCCGTAGGAGCCGTCGGAGACGACGCCCATGGAGGTCCAGTCGCCCTCGGCGGTGCCGTTGACCCAGGTGTGCACGTGGTCGATGGCGGCGTTGGCGGCCGAGGCGGCCGAGGAGGCGCCGCGGGCCTCGATGATGGCCGCGCCGCGCTTGGCGACGGTCGGGATGAAGTCGTTCTCCAGCCAGGCCTGGTCGCTGCCGACGGCCTCGAAGGCCGGCTTGCCGGCGATCTCGGCCTGGAAGATGTCCGGGTACTGGGTCGCGGAGTGGTTGCCCCAGATGGTGACGCGCTTGATGTCGGAGACCAGGGCGCCGGTCTTGCCGGACAGCTGGCCGACCGCGCGGTTGTGGTCCAGGCGGGTCATCGCGGTGAAGCGCTCGGCCGGGACATCCGGGGCGTTGCGCTGGGCGATCAGGGCGTTGGTGTTGGCCGGGTTGCCGACGACCAGGACCTTGATGTCGTCCGCGGCGTGGGCGTTGATGGCCTTGCCCTGCGGGCCGAAGATGCCGCCGTTGGCCGACAGCAGGTCGCCGCGCTCCATGCCGGCGGTGCGCGGGCGGGCGCCGACCAGCAGGGCGACGTTGGCGCCGTCGAAGGCCACGTTCGGCTGGTCGGTGATGGTGATGTCGCGCAGCAGCGGGAACGCGCAGTCGACGAGCTCCATGGCGGTGCCCTCGGCGGCCTTGAGGCCCTGCGGGATCTCCAGGAGGCGCAGGTTCACCGGCACGTCGGCACCGAGCAGGTGGCCCGAGGCGATGCGGAAGAGCAGCGCGTAGCCGATCTGGCCGGCCGCTCCGGTGATGGTGACGTTGACGGGGGTGCGGGTCATTTCTACCTTCTCCAGCAAATCGCCAGGTGCCCCAGGCACACCGGCGCACTGGAGCCGAGGATGATCTCTCGACATCGAGAGACCGGCGTCAGGTTATCGCAAAGGGAAGCGTACGCCGCGTGTGCGGGCGTGGCTGATGCGTCACAGCGGGCTCCGCCCGGGAGGGCCCGGAAC
>NZ_JBHZCY010000227.1:0-7033 GCF_042786665.1 Kitasatospora sp. NPDC059146
GTCCAGTACGAGGCCGACTCGGGCGCACGCCCAGCCGGGCGCCCAACGCCGCGCGCTGATCTGCCAAGATCCGCCGGACAGGCCCTAGGGGAGGGCCCAGCGCTGGTTGGCGCCGGCGTTGCAGTCCCAGATCTCCAGGCGGGTGCCGTTGGTGGTGGCGAGGGCCGGGTCGTCGAGGCAGCGGCCGGACTGGGTGCTCCGCAGGGTGCCGTCCGGCTGGGGCGTCCACTGCTGGTTGGGGCCGGCGTTGCAGTCCCAGAGTTCGACCGGGGTGCCGTTGACGGTGGCGGCGCCCGTCACGTCGAGGCACTTGCCGTTGTGGGTGAGGCTGCCGTTGGACCAGGTCCACACCTGGGAGGGGCCGGCGTTGCAGTCCCAGAGCTGGACGGCGGTGCCGTTGGCGCCGGAGTCGCCGTCGGCGTCGACGCACTTGCCGGCCAGGGCGGAGGTGATCGGGCCGGTGTGGGTGGTCGGGGTGCCGGGGGTGAGGGCGAAGCGGTCGAACTGCTCGGTCCGGTAGTCGGTCACGCCCAGGCCGGCCTGTCCGTTGGTGAAGCTCGCGTCGGTCGCGCTGCCCACCGTGGTGCCGTCGATGCCGGCGGTGAGTGTGCTGCCCTCCATCGAGAGCGAGACGGTGTGCCAACTGCCGGTGCCCGGTGCGGTGGTGGTGCCGTGGGCGAGGGTGGTGAAGTTCCAGCTGGTGTCACTCTTGTCGATGGACCAGGCGCCGGTGTCGCTGAACCGCAGGTGGTAGGCGTTGAGGCCGTTGTTGTTGCGGCCCTGCTGGTTGACCCGGCCGAGGAGTTCGACGCTGCCCGACTGCTCGAACAGGGTGTCGGCGGTGACGGTGTAGTTGGACCAGCTGCCGTCGCCCATGATCGTGTACGGCGCGTTGTACGACTCGTCGGTCCAGCGGATCGGCGAGGTCGGGGCTATCTGGCGCAGGCAGGTCCCGGCGCGGCCGCCGCCGCAGGGGACGGTCTGGAAGGCGCCGTTCATGTCGGTGAAGTACTTCGGCGAGGTGGTGGTGGCCGCCTTCTCGAAGTCGTCCGCGTAGGGCAGGCCCAGCGGGGCGGCGGCCGGCGCGGTGGCGGTGCCCCGGCCCTGGCCGGTGGTGGTGGTCACGGTGTAGACGCGGCCGGGCTGGAGGGTGAGGGTGTACGCGCCGCCCTGCGGGGTGACGTCCTGGGCGTGGACGAACCAGTCCGCGGGCTTGTCGGAGCCCAGGTCGGTGGACCAGACGTGGACGGTGCCGGTGGACAGGCCGCCGGCGACGGTGAAGCTCGCGGTCTGGGCCGCGGCGGCGTCCATGGTCTCGATGACGGTGCTGTAGTCGCGGTTGTTCGTGGACTTGAGCGTGACGTAGCTGCCGTTGGTGCGCGCGCCGCCGAGGTAGCCGCTCGCGGAGTCGATGTAGTGCCAGCCGGGGCGGGCGAACTGGGTGGTGTGCGCCGTCACCCAGGTGGTCCTGCCGATCGTGTAGTGGCCGGACCACGGCTGGTTCGCGATCGACATGCCGTCGCTGGAGAAGTACAGGTTGGGGTAGAGCGCGGCGATGACCGGCCAGTTGACGAAGGAGGTCATCCTGCCGTCGAGGTAGTCGCGGTTGATCCCGCGCGCGACCGCGGCGGCGCCGCCGTCCGCGTCCTCGGAGCCGTTCTCGCTGGCCCACAGCGGCTTGCCGAGCCCCTGCGCCGTGGGGGTGCTCGGACAGCTGGTGAAGTTGCCCAGGTAGCCGCACGGGTAGTGCACGCCCACGACGTCGACGGCGTCGCGGAACGCCGGGTCGGTGGCCATGGCGTCCGCGACCGCCCAGGTGTCGTCGGCGGCGACCACCTTGGTCGAGCCGTAACCGTGGGAGACCAGGGCGGACTTGAGCTTCTCGTACCAGGCGGCGTTGAAGCTCCGCTCGTTCCAGCCGCCGAGGTAGGAGACGTTCAGGTGGTGCTGTGCGGCGCAGCCCATCCAGGACATCAGGTAGTCGACGGTGTCCTGGGACCAGAAGGTGCCGCCGCTGCCGGTGTTCCCGATCCAGCCGGGGGCGCCCCAGGACAGGCCGTAGAAGGTGATGTTCGGGTTGCGGGCCTTCGCCTGTTCGGCGAGCCACCACTCGTAGCCCTGGTGGCAGTCGACGGCGCCCTTGGTGTGTTCGATGCTGGGCTCGGCGCCGTCGGTGGAGTTGGTGTCGCCGCCGATCTCCAGTTTCAGCACCTGGAGCGAGGCGCCGTAGCCGGGCTTGAACAGGTAGTCCAGCAGTTGGCTGCGCTGTGGCTCCGGATAGTCCACCAGGAGGCGGGAGTTGCCGCCGCCGCCGGAGATCGCGCCGACCCCGTCGAAGGCGAGGCCGGGCTGGGTGCCGTCGACGGTGACGGCGGTGCGGACGGCGGTGGCGGCCGTGGGTGCCGAGGGCGCCGTGGGCGCCGAGGGCGCCGCCGAGGCGGCGGGCGGTGTGGCGAGGCTGCCGAGGGAGCCCAGCAGCAGGGCTGCGGCGCCGAGGGCGGTGCGCAGTTTCGGGGGCAGGTGTCCACGGGCCATGGGCGTCTCCGGTGACGGGAGGGTGCAGGGGAGCGCCGGCGTCGGCGGGAGCATGCAGGAACGCCGGGCAGGTGCGGAGCGTAGACCCGAGTTCCAACACTAATCAACAAGAAGGCCGCAGATTCAACGGCGTTGACCACTTGTCACGACAGCGCCGCACACGATCGACCGCAGGTGCGGCGGCCCGGGGTGGGACCGCACTGCCGGCGGGCGGTGGGGCCGCCCTCTTGACGTGAACCCGCCTTTGGCGGAAGCTGTTCCGAGCACCTACCTACCGGCTAGTAGGTGGTCTCGCACACCCATCCGAACGCCTCTGACCAGTGTGATCAGCGGGCTTCGACCGAGCATGTGCACCTTCCCGCGCGGCCCCGGCCGCCGCGCGGGCACTTTCGCGCGCGCGGAACCGCCCGTCGGACCGGCCTGCTCGCGCCGGATGGAGCGGGTGGCATAACGAGACGGTGTCGATCGTGCCCCGGAGGTAAACCCACGCTTGACTCCAGTGTGAACTGGGCGTTTCCTGTTGCCTCATCGCGTTTGATTGCGATGTTTTCTGATCGACTCTGTTGCTTATGGTCGATCGGTCCCACATCCTCAGGAGCCCTCACCATGCACCTCACCCTCCGTGGCCGCCTGGCCTCGCTCGCCGCGCTGAGCCTGGTCACCTCGTTCGGGCTGACGGCCTGTTCCACCGGACAGACCTCGTCCTCCGGGGCCGACGCGCCGGTGGCCCCGGTGTCCGGCAAGGTCTCGATCACCTACCTGCAGAAGCAGGGTGACCAGCAGTACTTCGTGGACGAGGCGGCCGGGGCGAAGGCCAAGGCCGCCGAACTGGGTGCCGACCTGAAGGTGGTGAACCTCGGCAGCGACGCCAACAAGACGGTCGGCGAGGTGCAGGCCGCGATCGCCCAGAAGAGCAACGGCCTGATCATCGTGGTGCCGGACCCGGCGGTCGGCCCGCAGGTCGTCCAGACGGCCCGGGACGCCAAGGCCGCGCTGCTCACCTCCGACGACCAGGTCTGTGCGAGCGGCCCCTCCCCGGCCCAGTGCGCCGCCGGCGACCTGGTGCCCCGGATCGGCTTCTCCGGCCAGCAGATGGGTCAGCAGGTCGGCCAGCGCGCGGCCGAGGAGTTCAAGAAGGCCGGCTGGAACGCCGCCGACACCCGGATCATCTCCGCCTGGAAGCAGGACGTCACCGTCTGCGGCGACCGGGTCAAGGCCGCGAAGGACGCCTTCGACCAGGCCGTGCCGGGCGTGCAGGCCATCGACGTCGCCACCGACAACACCCCGACCGGCGCCCAGGACAAGGTGGCCGCCACCATCACCGCCAACCCGGGCGTCAAGCACTGGGTGACCTGGGGCTGCAACGACGAGAACGTCCAGGGTGCCGTCACCGCCCTGCAGAACGCCGGGATCAGCCCGGACGACATCGACGGCGTCGGCCTGGGCGCCTACCTGGCCTGCAAGGACTGGGCCGCCGGCAAGCCCTCCGGCATGAAGGCCGCCCTGTTCATCAACGGCAAGGACGTCGGTGCCCTGTCGGTGCAGACCATGTTCGACAAGCTCAAGAACGGCAAGGACTTCCCCAAGGAGGCCTTCGCCCCGACCAAGATGGTCGACGCCGCCACCTGGCAGTCCGCGGGCGTGTCCTGCAGCTGACGCCGCGCCCGGCGCCGCCTCGGCCCGACGCCACCTCGGGCCGACGCCACTTCGGGCCGGCCGTGCGGCGGAGCCGCCGGGCTCCGCCGCACCGCCGCCGCACCGTCACTGCCGCAGCGTCGCCGCCGCTTCCGCGGCCCGTCCGCACCCCCGCCCGTACCGCACTGCCAACGAGGCCCCGATGACCCCACCCGAACCCTCGCCCCTCCCACCGCCGGACGGTTCCGCCGGCCTGAGCGCCGAAGGGGTGTCCAAGCGCTTCGGCGCCGTCCAGGCGCTGATGGACGTCACGCTCTCCTTCCCGCCCGGCCAGGTCACCGCGCTGATGGGCGAGAACGGTGCCGGAAAGTCCACCCTGCTGCGCATCCTCACCGGCGACCACCGCCCCACCGAGGGCCGTGTCCTGCTGGACGGCGAGCCCCTGGACCTGCACTCCCCGCAGGACGCCCGTCGGGCCGGGATCCGGATCATCCCGCAGGAACCCGAGATCATCCCGCACGTCCCGGTCGCCGAGAACGTCTACGCCGGCTCGCTGCCGCGCACCGCCCTGCGCCGGCTGGACCGCGCCGAGCTGCGCCGCCGGATCACCGCCGACCTGGCCCGCCTGGGCTTCGACAAGGTCCTCGACCCGGACCTGCTCGGCTCTGAACTCACCGCTGCACAGCGCCAGTTGGTCGAGATCATGCGGGCCCTGACCGGTGCGGTCGCACCGCGCGCGATCGCCTTCGACGAGCCCACCTCCTCGCTCTCCGAGCACGAGGTCGAGGCGCTGTTCGCGCTGATCGGACGGCTGCGCGACCAGGGCATCGCGGTCGTCTACGTCTCCCACCGGATGAAGGAGATCTTCCGGCTCGCCGACCGGATCGCCGTGCTGCGCGACGGCCGGGTCGCCGGGGTGGTCCGGGCCGCCGCCACCGACGAGGGCGAGCTCGTCCGGCTGATGGTCGGCCGCGACCTGTCCTCGCTGTTCGTCCGCCAGCAGGTCGCCACCGAGCGCGTCGTGCTGGACGTCGACGGGGTCACCACCGACGACGTCCGCGACGTCAGCCTCCGCGTCCGGGCCGGCGAGGTGGTCGCCCTGGCCGGGCTGATCGGTGCCGGACGCTCCGAACTCGCCCTCGCGCTGGCCGGGGACGCCCCGATCCGCTCCGGCACGGTGACCCTCAACGGCGAGGTGCTGCGGCTGCGCAGCCCGCGCGACGCCATCGCCGCCGGGATCGGACTGGCGCCCGAGGAGCGCAAGGCCCAGGCCCTGTTCCTGCAGCGCACGATCCGCGACAACACCTCGCTGGTCAGCCTGCGCCGGCTCAGCCGGTGGCGGTTCGTCAAGCACCGCCAGGAGAAGGCCCTCGCCCAGGAGTACGCCGACCGGCTGCGGGTCCGCGCCCCCTCCGTCGAGGCGGAGGTGCGCACCCTGTCCGGCGGCAACCAGCAGAAGGTCGTGCTGGCCCGCTGGCTCGCCCGCCGGCCCGAGCTGCTGATCCTGGACGAGCCCACCCGCGGCGTCGACATCGGGGCCAAGGCGGAGATCTACCAGATCATCGCCGACCTGGCCCGCGAGGGCACCGCCGTGCTGGTCATCTCCTCCGAACTGCCCGAAGTGCTCGGCCTCGCCGACCGGATCGTGGTGATGCAGAACGGCCGCACCACCGGCGAGCTCAGCCGCGAGGAGGCGACCGAGGAGGCCGTCCTCGCCCTCGCCATGGCCGACGACCTCGGTGCCGATGACTTCGGTGCCGCCGCCGACCGTGCCGCGGCCGACCACCGTGCCGCGGCCGACCACCGTGCCGCGGCCGACGACCGCGCCGCCACCACCCCCGCCCAGACCGGAGAGACCCGATGACCACCGCCACGCCCCCGACCGCCCCGGTGCCGGACACCGGCGCCCTGCCCGTGCGGTCCGGCGGCCCGCGCGCCCTGCTCGCCGCGATCGGCGGGCAGAACCTCAGCCTGATCGGCGCCCTGGTCGCCGTCGTCGCCCTGTTCGGCGGGCTCAACCCCAACTTCGTCGGCTGGGACAACATCCAGGTCATCGCCGAGGCCGCCACCATCTCCGGACTGCTGGCCGTCGTCCAGACCGTCGTGATCATCTGCGGCGGCCTCGACATCTCGGTCGGCTCCCAGGCCGGTCTGGCCTCCGTCACCAGCGCCATGGTGTTCACCTCCACCGGCGCCAACCCCTTCCTCGGCATCAGCGCCTCGCTGGCCATCGGCGCGGGCATCGGCCTGTTCAACGGCGTCGTCATCGTCTACGGCCGGGTCAACCCGACGATCGCCACCCTCGCCGGGCTGGCCGCCTACAAGGGCGTCGCCCAGCTCGTCTCGGACGGCCGCGCCCAGGGCTACGTGCTCAACGACCCGGTCTTCGTCTTCCTCAGCCGGGGCCGGATCGCCGGACTGCCCACCATGGTCTGGCTGCTGATCCTCACCGCCGTCGCCGTGCACGCCCTGCTGACGTACACCGACATCGGCCGCAACATCTACGCGATCGGCGGCAACGACACCGCCGCCCGGCTGGCCGGCATCAACCTCAACAAGTACCTGATCGCCGCCTACGCCCTCTCCGGTACGGTCGCCGCCCTGGCCGGCGTGCTGCTCACCGCCCGCACCGGCAGCGGCCAGCCCGTCTCCGGCAGTGAGGGGCTGGAACTCCAGTCGATCACCGCGGCCGCGCTCGGCGGCTGCGCCCTCAAGGGCGGCAAGGGCAGCATCGGCGGCACCCTGCTGGCGGTGGCGCTGCTCGGCGCGCTGCAGAACGGGCTCACCGTCCAGGGCATCAACGCCTTCTGGCAGAACGTCGCCCAGGGGGCGCTGCTGGTGGCCGCGGTGGTGATCCAGCAGC
>NZ_JBHZCY010000228.1:0-6698 GCF_042786665.1 Kitasatospora sp. NPDC059146
ATGACCACCCGCCTGACCGCCAGCCCCGACAGAATCGGGCAATACCTCCGCCCGAAACCCTTCGCGGCAGCCTAAATCGGTATCGAACGCCCTCTGAGGCCGCGGCGTTCCTGCGCCACGGAGCCGAGCACTACGCCGACCGGCTCACCGACCTGTTCGAGGTCATGCTCGGCACCGGCATGCGCCGCGGCGAGATCCTCGCCCTGCACTGGTCTGACGTGCACCTCATGGACCGCAAGCTCTACGTCCGCTGGACGCTGACCGCCGTGAACAACGGGAAGATCCACCTCAGCGAGCCCAAGACCGAAGCCAGTCGCGCATGGATCAGCCTCTCCCCCAGAGTCATGGCCGCCCTCCACCGCCAGGCAGAGCTCCAGATGGCCCACCACCCCGACGGCCGGCTCGAAGGCCTCGTCTTCGCTCGCCCGGACGGCGAGCCCCTACGCCCGCAGTGGGTCCTCGAACAGCTGCGCAAACGCACCGCCGAACTCGACCTCCCCCGAATCGGCCTGCACGACCTTCGACACACCGCCGCCAGCATCATGATCGCCGCCGGAATCCCCCTCGCCGTCGCCTCCAAGACCCTGCGCCACGCCAACCTCGCCATCACCGTCGACCTCTACGGCCACCTCCTCAAGGACTCCGCCGACCAGGCCGTCAACGCCCTCGCCCGAGCACTCGACCAAGCCCAGGCAAGCCAGCTCCGGACCGTCCGCAGTGGCGACGACGACCTGCCGCTCGCGGCGTAACTCTGGCAGCCGCCCGACCTGCCGAGCTGTGCCCGTCATGCTCTGGCGGACGCGCTGTTGCGGGGAGACAGGGCACCGAGGCGGTAGTCACGTGGCCTGCTGCGGCGGTCAGGAGTCGGAGTAGCTGAGGTCTCCGACCGTCCAGCTGCTGATGTCCTCGATGGCGATGCGGTACATGCCGCCGGTGTGGGGCAGTCCGAAGTCGCCCTGCAGGATCCTCGCTCGGTGGAGATGCAGATGGGTGGGCCGTGCGGGCGGCGCGTCGGCGGGCGGGCGAAGAGAGTGGCGAAGGGCTTCAGGTGCTCCGACGACTGGAGGACCTCGGCCACCCGCTCCAACCACAGGGCCACCGGGGCGAGTCTGCCGGTGATCACGGCCCCGGGGACCACTACGGTCAGGGACATCTGGTTGCTGTGCTCGGCCTCGACCATCGCCGCGATGTCGATGAGCAGCCCGTCAGGGGTCGACATGTCCCACAGAATATGACATCGCCCTCCGCGGGCCCAAGGGCCTGGGCACCGGCCATGGCGGTCATCGTCCCTGCGCCTGCTGTACGGCAGCTGTGAGGGCCGGGCCGTCGCCTGGATCGCGCCGGCCGGCGGTGACGAGCAGGGCCGGCACCGAGGGCGGTGACGGTGGAGCCCGCAGAGCCGAGGGCCTTCGTCATGTCCGGCGTCAGCTCGCCGCCCAGGTTGGATGATGCGCTCCTGTCGCCGTCACCTTCGGCGGAGTGCTCGCGCGCCGCTTCGGTCCGGGCTTTGAAAGGACTGGCGGGCAGGGCGCTGCGGACTGCTGCAGTGAGCGCGGTTGAGGGCGTCGAGGACGCCGGTGTCGGGGCTTCTCGCTCTCGGGGCGGCCTGCGGTGAGCGCTGCCGCTCACCGCAGGCCGGTCTCGTCGGGCCGGCGGGCGGTCACGTGTCTGCGGTGGGCTCCTGGCGGTGTGGGGAGCGGCGGAGGTGTTCGTTGATGCGCAGGGCTTCTTCGAGTTGGTCTTCGAGGACGACGATGCGGCAGGCGGCTTCGATGGGGGTGCCCTGGTTGACCAGGTCGCGGGCCCGCATGGCGATCCGTAGCTGGTAGCGGGAGTAACGGCGGTGGCCGCCGTCGGAGCGCAGGGGGGTGATGAGGCGGTGTTCGCCGAGGGCTCGCAGGAAGCCGGGGGTGGTGCCCGTCATCTCGGCGGCGCGGCCCATGGTGTAAGCGGGGTAGTCGTCGTCGTCGAGCCTGTCGGGTGTGTCGGGGCTGGCCGTTGTAGTCACTGCACCTTTCTGGTTCTCGGGGAGAACGCGTCGAGGGGCCCCGGCGCCTTGTCGGCTCCGGGGCCCCGAAGGGGAACAACACCATCTACCGGCCTGGGCCGGTCCTTCTACTTCCGCAGTGCCCCGGGGAGGGGGTGCGGGGATCGCGTATGCGTGACCGGGAACCACCGTCCTTGCGTTGGGGTCTGCGGTGTCCGCCCGGACGAGTGTTCACGGGCCGGGCGATCCTGATGGCGCTTGCGCCCTCCGTTCATCCGTAGTATCGGTCTGTCACTTCGGTACTGCTGGCACTGCACCTGCTGGTCGGTGGCCGTGACGGCCCACCTGGTTCGAGAGCCCGCGCCCCGCGGGTCGTCCCGCGTCCGCGGTGACCTCGGAACCCAGTGCTCGAACCCCCGGGCACGCGCGCCCGCAGTCTGAGCGCCTTTGCCGAGGTCCTGCCTTTTCGCGACTGCTGGTACTGCACACTCACTGAACTGCGTACTGCTCGATACCGCCGGTGGCGGCCCCTGATGCCTGCGGGCCGCCTGGTCCGGCAGCCAGTCCCGTCGCCGCCGTACACCTGCCTGGCTTCGGAACTCCACTGCCGGACCGAACTGCGCACTTCGGTCAAACAACCCCGGCCAGTTCGTGTCTGGCCGGTATCGCCGACTGCTGTCTACGGGAGAAACCATAAACCGGCCCGCAAGCAATGTCTACTCCGGCGAACATAGATTTTGCGGCGCCGCCGCGTGAGGTAGCCCTGCTGTTCTGACGGCCCTCCGAGCCGCACCGCGTGCTGGAAGTACAGGCGAGACCGAGCAGTGAGGCGGGAATGGTGGAGCTGGTGGCGGCGGCTTCGGAGACGATCCGGGACGAACAGGTGGACCGAGGTTCTGGGTCGCTTCCGGGACGAGGCCGTCCAGACGCCGCTGCCGACGCTCGCACCGCCGGCTCCCTGAACCTGCTGGCCGCGCAGGATGACGGGTCTCCGCTGATCGAGCGCGCTCGAAGTCGAGGAACCACACCGAGACCGCGGCCGATCTGCTGGCGCCACGGCCCCCGACCGCGGCGCCGGCGCCGCGCGATCGGCTGATCCTGTCAATGCGCTTCACCGAAGCCTCACGCACTCCCCGATCGGCGCCCGCCCGGGCCTGTCGCAGGCGTGGGCCTCGCGGCTGCTCTCGCACGCCCTGGCGACCCTGCGAGAAGAGCCGAGCACCGACTGGGAGCGCCCCCGTCCGGCCCAGCTCCGCGCTGCGCGGACGCCGCCCTGGGCCGGCCGGCGACTACGAACCCACGCGGCACCGGACGACCAACGCGTTCTCGCGCGTGGTCACCACGAAGCCGGCCTCGACCAGGACCACGGACAACGCGGTCACCATCACCTGCCGGATCCCCTCGGAACGCTGTCGCTGCTGCGCCACCGTGAGCGGGCCGCGCAGTTCGGCGCTCGGACCGAGCAGGTCGGGGCCGGGGTTCCAGCCCACCAGCACCCCTTCATCGTGCTCCTGGGCGAACAGACCGGCTTCAGCCCCGCCGCCCCGGAGGGGCTGGAAGCCCGCAGCCCGCAGGGCCCGCATCACGTCGCCCGCGAGATCAGCGGCCGGCACGCACCGAAGGCTACCCGACCGGCCCAGAGAGCCGGGCCTCGCATGCCGGGACCGGCGAACAGAGGGCGACAGCGGACGGCGCGACCAGCGGGTGGGCCGGAGTGTGGCGGCCCGGGCACCACCATCGGTGGCCGGGCCGCACGTGGTGCCGGGGGCGACGTGACTCACTGGTCCCGGCGGTTCACTGTACGACACTTGCGCAGTGGCGCGCCGGCCACAAACCTCCTGCCGAGCCAGCGCGCTGACGGGCCGTCACGGTGCGGCGACGTCGGCCGCCGGCGGCTCGGGAACGTCGTCGTCGATCCCGGCCTCGTGGGAGGTGGGACTGTTCGGCTCCACCCAGCGCTCCCCGTCCGCCCAACGCGCACGCTCCGCGCTGTGGGGCTGGAGCTCCTCGTCGTGGCCCTGCTTCTCCTGCGGCGTCTTCACGGTCTGGTCCTCTCGTCGAATCGGACAGGCACCGGGCCAGTGCCGGCGGGCCCCGGGGCAGCCTGTGGGGCTGGCCTGTCGGGAAGTCCGTCTGCCCTGGATCGGCTGGAGGATTCCTGCGCATGTTCGTGCCGACCCGGGGCATCCGGTCTCGCGACACCGACTCGGAGGTAACGATGGTTCCCCTTCTTCTGGTCCTTCTGCTGGCTCTGCTCCTGTTCGGGCTCGGGTTCGCGATGAAGCTCTTGTGGTGGGCAGCCGTGATCGTGCTCGTCGTCTGGCTGGTGGGATTCGTGGCCCGCGGCACGAGCGCCTCCGGAGGCCGGGGCCGCTGGTACCGCTGGTAGCACTGCGCCCCAATCCCGGCGGTAGCCGCATTCGAATCTGAGAGGTGTTCGGATGACCACGACCCTGTTGCTGTTGCTGCTGCCGCTCGCACTGGCCGCGATCCTGACCGCGCTGGCGCCCACAGCCGTCCACCGCCGCACCCGGCCGCGGGCCGCCGTGGTCCGTACGACACGCTCCGCAGGACCGCGGCACGCCCGCGCCGCGCGCTGAGACCGCGGCGAGCACGGGCGAGACCCGGGCCCGACCAACCCTTGGAAGAGCCAAGTGCCTCACACGCCCGCTGGACCACCCCGAGGGGTGGTCCAGCGGGCGTTGGGCGTGTTGGGCAGCGAGCACCTGACGCCGCGTACAGCGGGGCTCGACTGCTCCGGCGCCAGCCGAGCCCGCGTCAAGGGCCGCACGGGCCCGTCTGCGGCGACTCTGGAGGTCAGCCCTGGCGCCGACAGCGGTGGCCATCGCGCCGCGCCACCGAACCGGCCGGCGGTCTCCTGGATCACCTCGCCCTCGATGCAACGAGCGATTTCGTTTCGCGCTCGGTCACCCGTGGCAACGTCGCCCGGTTGGTTCCGGGGCGGTCATGCCGACATCGCTCGACTGCACCGAGAGGAAGCCTCGTTCCCCACCGGCGAGGGCCCGATGAGCGTCGCCGCATCAAGCGGTAGGGGTCCGCGACAGACAAACCGCAGAGCTCTCGGCACCCCTGTGGCAGACCCCTTCCCGCCTGCAGTTCCAGGCGACCGGGGCGGGCCGACCGGAACGACCTCTTTCCCGACTGCGCCGATCGGACTGGTGCGACGCGACACGACACGCTGTAGGATGTCATCCATAAGATGACAGTGACCCAGTCAGCGAAAGAGTGACGTGGAATGGACGTGCAGGACACCGGCGGGACCGGAGTGGGACCGGCCTCTTTCCTGGCCGCTGCTGCCGCGCTGGGCATGATGGACGCCGCTGCCCGCACGGCCCGACACGCGCCCCCGGACGACTCGGGGCAGCGCGATCCCGCCGGGGCCCTGTCGGCGCTCATGATGCTGCGCCACCTGCGTGAGGAACTCGCCGGCTGGGAGACCGGGCTCATCGAGACCGCCCGCGGCGCCGGTGCCACCTGGGCGGATCTGGCCGAACCCATGGGCGTGCAGAGCCGGCAGGCCGCGGAGCGGCGCTACCTGCGCATGCGCCCGAACGCCGATGCCGGCACCGAGGCGGGCAGCACCGGGGAGCAGCGCGTCCAGGCCACGCGCGACCAGCGCGCCGCTGACCGGGCGGTGACCACCTGGGCCCGCGACAACGCGGTGGAACTGCGCCGCCTGGCCGGACAGATCGGCGCGTTGGACGACCTCACCACACCGGCGGCCCCCGCCATGGAACGCCTGCTGGACGCGCTGGGCCACCACGATCCCGCGCTCCTGCTCGCCCCGCTCGCCGACACCCGGCCCCTCCTCGCGGCGGAGCATCCGAAGATCGCCGGCCGCCTGGACGAGCTCAGTGCCCACACCGAGCAGCTGCGTGCGGACAGCGACCGGCAGCGCCGCACGCCCCCGGCTGGCCCCTGAGGCCCTGGGCCACACCTTGGCGGGGGCTCGGACCGCCGACGCGAGCCTGCCCCCGGCCCCGCAGAACGTGACGCGCGCTTCCCCGAGAGGCCTGACGCGATGACCGCCTTCCGGTGACGGCGTGCCGTCCCCCGACCCCGATCGACACCCATGACCCCAGCCGACCTGCAGCAGCTGCTGATCACGCGCGCGCCCGGTATTGCGGGCATCGCCGGCGCCCGCAAGCGGGACGACGACAGCCCCTACGGACTGGCCGTGACCCTGGACGGCGGCGGACAGGTGTGGTGGTCCGTCACCGGCGCCCTCGGCCCCGCGCCCACCACGGAGCCGGCCAAGGCCGAGGGCGTGGAGGCACCGGACCTGACCGGCCAACCGGTTGCTGTGGCCCTCGTCGAGCAGGCCCTGGTCGCCGCCGCGTCCGATCCGTGCGGCGACGTCGTGCGCGCCGAGCGGTACAGCACCCGCCCGAACCCGCCCGCCGTGCGCTACGGCGCCACGCTGGAATGCGGAGACGGATGGAAGCTCTACCTCTCGTGCTACGGCACCGCCCGCCCCGGCCACAGCCGCCCCGAGCAGCCCTATCAGCCCCTCAGCCATGTCTGACCGTGAGCGGACCGGCCACTTGGCCGGCTGCGACGACCCGGCCCCCTCTTCCCACCTCTCGAAGGAGACCCCTCCCGTGGCCAGCCCGACCCAGACGCTGGAGTTCCAGGCGGAGACCCGCCAGCTGCTGCAGCTGGTGATCCACTCGATCTACTCGAACAAGGA
>NZ_JBHZCY010000229.1:0-6437 GCF_042786665.1 Kitasatospora sp. NPDC059146
GGGTCACTGGGGTCACCTCGGTACCGGGCTTGTAGTCGGCGAAAAAGTCCCACCAGGCTCGGTCGACCGAGTTCGGGTCCTGGAGGTACTGCTGGTAGATCTCATCGACGAGCCACTCATTGGGGCCGAAGCCAGTGGAGCTTGCCGAGCTGTTGGGGGTTTCAGGGGACTGTGGCGACACGGCGGCAACCGCCCTCTTCCGCTTCCTTTTGGGGTGTTTGGACAGCGGGGATTAAGGCTACGCCCCTGACCAGTGATCGCGCAGTCCCCGGGCCCCAGGCGTCGCCCAGATCACAGTCCTGACCTGCAGATTGGCTGAAAAAGTGCGTTAGAAAGCCGTATCTGCGGGGAACCGATCGGGCCCGATCACCCCATAAATCGGGGCGAAAGCGGACAAAAGCCCAGGTTCATCCGTCGACGATCTTCGTATGCGTCTGTGCCGGATCTGTGACAAATGTCCCGACCGGCTCAGGACTGCCCGGGCAGCCGGACCTCGATCCGGCAGCCGCTCGGCGACTCGGCGACGGCGATCCGTCCGCCGTGCAGGTCCACCGCCCAGCGGGCGATCGCCAGGCCCAGCCCGGTGCCGCCGTCCGAGCCCGGCCCGGAGGCCGTCGCGGTGCCGCTGCGGCTGAACCGCTCGAAGACCCGGCCGCGGTCCGCCGGCGGGATGCCGGGGCCCTCGTCCTGGACCTCCAGGAGCAGGCCGCCGTCCTCGCCGTCGGGCCGGGCGCGCACCGTCACGGTGCCGCCGGGCGGGGAGTGCTTGCAGGCGTTGTCGACCAGGTTGGCGACCACCTGGTGGAGGCGTTCCGGGTCCGCCACGGCGGTCAGGCCGACCGGGCTGACCTCCAGGGCGAGCCGGACGTCACCGCGCCGGGAGAAGGCCCCGCCGGCCGTCGCGCCGTCCACGGTGACCCCGCGCAGCACGCCGTCCAGGAACTCGCGCACCTCGAACGGGCGGGCGTCCAGGTCGACCACGCCGTCGTCGATCTTGGAGAGGTCCAGCAGGTGGGTGACCAGGCGGCCGAGCCGCTCGGTCTGCTCCAGGGCGGCCCCCAGGGTCGCCGGATTGGGCTGGACGACGCCGTCCACCACGTTCTCCAGCACGGCGCGCAGCGCGGCGATCGGCGTGCGCAGCTCGTGCGAGACGTTGGCGACGAGTTCGCGGCGGTGCCGGTCGGCGGCCTGGAGGTCGGCGGCCATGCCGTTGAAGGCGGCGGCCAGCTCGCCGATCTCGTCGCGCGAGTTCACCTCGACCCGGCGGCTGTAGTCGCCGGAGGCCATCGCGCGGGCGGCGTCCGTCATCTCGCGCAGCGGGGCGGTGAGCCCGTGCGCGAGGAACTGCATGAACAGCAGCGAGGCGATCATGGAGAAGACCATGATGATCCGGATCTGGGTCTCGGACCGGATCGCCACGACCACCATCCCGGTGGCCAGGAACACGGAGACGATCACCAGCAGGGCGAGCTTGCCCTTGATGGAGCGGACCGGGTCGAGCGGACGGATGTCGGCCCAGACCCGGCTGGCCGCACGGGCGGCCAGGGTCTGCGGGCGCGCGCCGTCGGCGTCCCCGTTGCGTTGCTGTGGAAAGGTCATTGCTCCCCTGTGATCCCCGCGTGTTGTCACGGCGGTGCCGGGACACGGGCCCCCCGGTGGCCCGTCGCCCGGAGCCCCCGTCAGGAGAGCGGGGCCTCCAGCGCGTATCCGACGCCGTGGACGGTGCGGATCCAGCTGGCGCCGATCTTGCGGCGCAGCGCCTTCACGTGGCTGTCCACGGTCCGGGTGCCGGACGCGTCGGTCCAGTCCCAGACCTCGGCCAGCAGCTGCTCGCGGGTGAGCACCGCGCGCGGCTGGGCGGCCAGGCAGGCCAGCAGGTCGAACTCGGTCGGCGTCAGGTGGACGTCGCCCGAGGCGAGTCGGACCCGGCGCTGCACGTGGTCGATCTCCAGTTCGCCGAAGCGAAGGCTGCCGAGCGCGGGCGTGCGGGCCGCCTGCTGGGCGCGCTCGACGCGGCGCAGCAGCACGTTGACCCGGGCGGCCAGTTCGCGCATGGAGAACGGCTTGGTCATGTAGTCGTCGGCACCGACGCCGAGGCCGACCAGCAGGTCCGTCTCGTCGTCGCGGGCGGTCAGCATCAGTACCGGCACCGGGCGTTGGGCCTGGATCCGGCGGCACACCTCCAGCCCGTCGAAGCCGGGCAGCATGATGTCCAGGACCACCAGGTCCGGCTGCCAGGTGTGGAAGCCGTCCACCGCGCCGGGGCCGTCGTGGGCCACGGCGACCTTGAACCCCTCGGCGCCCAGTCGCGCCGCGATCGACTCGGCGATCGTGGGTTCGTCCTCCACCACCAGCACTCTGCGCTGGCTGCTCACAGTGCCGCCGGTGTTGGGGTTGTCCTGCTGAATTTCTGTCACGGTCACGCCACCGCCCCCAGGGCTGCGGGCCGGCCACCTGTGGGGATGGCGGGGCTCCGCTCGTAGTCTTGTTCCGTCGTGGACTGTGCCGGGTCCGCCGTCCCGTTCGTGCACCGGGGAGTGGAGGACGGATGGTCTTCCGCCCACTCCTCCCACGCACTTCGCAGCGTACGGACAGCGGATGCCTCCCGGCAGGCGGACCGGACGTTTCCGGCCCGCTGGGCCGGCTGTCCGGCCGCCCTCGGGCCCACCGAAGGAGTGGGCACGGGCCGATACCTTACCCGGCGAATTTTCACTGCGTAACGGTACGTATGCAGTCCAGTTGACGCCAAGTCGCCGGTCAGAGGCCCTACTGACGCGTTAATCGGGAGAAGGTCTGGACCAATGTCGGGAATCCGGCCGGTCCCGTCGTCGACGGTCTTCACGGGCTTTTCTCAGGTGCCTCTCAGAACCTCGACGTAGCGTGGCCGCGACAACGCCCCGCAGGGCGGAATCCGGCCTCCGCGCCGGGGCGTCGGGCGCCCTCCGGGCGCCGTGCGGCTGCGGGTGTGGGAGCGGAGGCGTCATGGCTGGACTGCGGTGGGGTGCCGGCGGGCGCGCGCCTTCGGGGGCGCCGTACGGAATGCTCCCGGCCCGGTTGCGCGGCGGTCCCGTCGAATGGCTGCTGGAACGCGTGCCGACACCTCGGCGGACCCCGTTCACGATCGGATATCTCGCGGTCGTCGGCGTCACCTCGACCTTCGCCGGGATCGCCGATCCGGAACTCGTCCAGCGTTTGCAGGAAGCCTCCAGCTCGGACGGCCACAACCTGCTCCAGCACCCGCTGCGCGCCCTGTTGCTGAGTGGTTTCTGGGTGGCCGGGGGATCGTGGCTGCCCTACCTGTGGGGTTTCGCCTTCACCCTGGCCCCGCTGGAGCGCCGGGTCGGCCCGGCCCGGGCGGCGGCGGTGTTCGCCGCCGGGCACGTGGCGGCCACCCTGCTCTCCCAGGGCGTGGTGATCACCGCGGTGGAGACCGGGCGGCTGGCCCCGGCGGCGATGGACCAGCTGGACATCGGCGTCAGCTACGGCGTGCTCGCCTGCCTGGGCGCGGCCGCCGGGGCGCTGCCGCCGCGCGCGCGGGCGGTGGCGCTGGCCGGCGTCGGGCTGATGCTCGCCCAGCAGATCGCCACCCAGAAGGACCTGGTCACGGCGGTGGGGCACCCGGCCGCGCTGCTCACCGGGATGGCGCTGTGGCGCTGGCTGGGCCGGATCGAGCGGCGCCCGCCCGGGCCGCGGCTGCGCCCGGCCCGGGTGCGGGCGGCCGGCTCCGCCGCTTCCCCGTCCGCCTCCTCGGTGCTCTCCTCCGTGCTCTCCGCGGTCGTCCCCTCGATCGTCCCCCCGGCCGCCGGGGCGGTGCGGGCCGGGCGCCGGCCGTCCACCGCGCGCTGACGCCGGGGCCCTCTTGGGCCGTTCTTTCCGCTCCCTTTTGACGAGGCCTCCCCCCGGCCGTTCCGGTGACGGCCCTGTTCGCTCACAGCGAACAAGGTGCGGGGAACAACCGGCGCCCGCGAATCCTTAGTCAGGTCGACTCAAGTTCACTGACCGGGGAGAGATCATGGCATCGACGTCCACACCGCTCACCCTGCCCGTGCTGCCCCTCGACGACGAGGTCGTGCTCCCGGGCATGGTCGTCCCGCTGGACCTCAAGGACACCGAGGTGCGCGCCGCGGTCGAGGCCGCCCGTGCCGCGGCCACCGGCTCCGGCAAGCCCCAGGTCCTGCTGGTCCCGCGGGTGGACGGCTCGTACGCGGCGGCCGGCACGCTGGCCACCGTGGAGCAGGTCGGCCGGCTGGCCGACGGCGACCCGGCGGCGCTGGTGCGCGCCGTGCGCCGGGTCCGGATCGGGGTCGGCACCACCGGCCCCGGCGCCGCCCTCTGGGTGGAGACCACACCGTTCAAGGAGTCCTCGGTCGGCACGCCGGTGGCCGGGCGGGCCGCCGAGCTGGTCAAGGAGTACAAGGCGCTGTCCACCCAGTGGCTGCGCAAGCGCGGCGCCTGGCAGATCGTCGACCGGGTGGCGCAGATCGAGGGCGTCGGCGAGCTCGCCGACAACATCGGCTACGCGCCCTTCGCCACCGCCGAGCAGAAGCTCAAGGTGCTGCTGGAGGCCGACCAGGTCGCCCGCCTGGAGTACGCGCTCACCCTGCTGCGCGACCACCTCGCCGAGGAGGAGGTCAACGACACCATCCGCAAGGACGTCGAGGAGGGCGTGGCCAAGCAGCAGAAGGAGTTCCTGCTCCGCCGCCAGCTGGAGGCCGTCCGCAAGGAGCTGGCCGAGCTGAACGGCGACCCGGCCGACGAGGAGGGCGACTACCGCGCCCGGGTCGAGGCCGCCGACCTGCCCGGGAAGGTCCGCGAGGCCGCGCTCAAGGAGGTCGACAAGCTGGAGCGCTCCTCCGACCAGTCGCCCGAGGGCTCCTGGATCCGCACCTGGCTGGACACCGTCCTGGAGCTGCCCTGGAACGAGCGCACCGAGGACGCGTACGACATCGCCGGCGCCCGCGCCGTGCTCGACGCCGACCACGCCGGCCTCGGCGACGTCAAGGAGCGGATCGTCGAGTACCTGGCCGTCCGCAAGCGCCGGGCCGACCAGGGGCTCGGCCAGATCGGCGGCCGCCGAGGAGGCGCGGTGCTCGCCCTGGTCGGGCCGCCCGGCGTCGGCAAGACCTCGCTCGGCGAGAGCGTGGCCCGCGCGATGGGCCGTACCTTCGTCCGGGTCGCGCTCGGCGGCGTCCGGGACGAGGCGGAGATCCGCGGCCACCGGCGCACCTACGTCGGAGCCCTGCCCGGCCGGCTGGTGCGGGCGATCAAGGAGGCCGGATCGATGAACCCGGTCGTCCTGCTCGACGAGATCGACAAGGTCGGCTCCGACTACCGGGGCGACCCGTCCGCCGCCCTGCTGGAGGTGCTGGACCCGGCCCAGAACCACACCTTCCGCGACCACTACCTGGAGGTCGAACTCGACCTCTCCGACGTGGTCTTCCTCGCCACCGCCAACGTGCTGGAGGCCATCCCCGAGCCGCTGCTCGACCGGATGGAGCTGGTCCGCCTGGACGGCTACACCGAGGACGAGAAGGTCGTCATCGCCCGCGACCACCTGCTCCCGCGCCAGCTGGAGAAGGCCGGCCTGGCCGACGGACAGGTCGCCGTGGACGAGGAGGCGCTGCGCCGGCTCGCCGGGGAGTACACCCGGGAGGCGGGCGTGCGCACCCTGGAGCGCTCGATCGCCCGGGTGCTGCGCAAGATCGCCGCACAGGCCGAGCTCGGCGAGCGCGAGCTGCCCGCCGCGGTCGGCGCGGCGGACCTGCCCGCCCTGATCGGCCGCCCGCACCACGTGCCGGAGGCCGCCCAGGCACCCGCCGAGCGGCGCACCGCCGTCCCCGGGGTGGCCACCGGCCTCGCCGTCACCGGCGCCGGCGGCGACGTCCTCTACATCGAGGCCTCGCTGGCCGACGCCGAGACGGGCGGCACCGGGCTGACCCTGACCGGGCAGCTGGGCGACGTGATGAAGGAGTCCGCGCACATCGCGCTCTCCTACCTCCGCTCGCGCGGCGCCGAGCTGGAACTGCCGGTCACCTCGCTGCGCGACCGCGGCGTGCACCTGCACGTCCCGGCCGGGGCCGTCCCCAAGGACGGGCCGAGCGCCGGCATCACCATGACCACGGCGCTGGCCTCGCTGCTCTCCGGCCGCAAGGTGCGCACCGACGTGGCGATGACGGGCGAGGTGTCGCTGACCGGGCGGGTGCTGCCGATCGGCGGGGTGAAGCAGAAGCTGCTCGCCGCCGACCGGGCCGGCGTCACCACGGTGATCATCCCCAAGCGCAACGAGGCCGACCTGGACGACGTCCCGGCCGAGGTGCTGGAGCGGCTCACCGTCCACCCGGTGGCCGACGTGCGCGAGGTGCTGGCGCTGGCCCTGGAGCCGGCCGGGGTGCTGGTCGCCGCGGCCTGAGGCGGTCGGCGGGGCCGGTCCGGCGGAT
>NZ_JBHZCY010000230.1:0-6407 GCF_042786665.1 Kitasatospora sp. NPDC059146
GGCGTTGACTTTTGGCACGCTGTTGAGTTCTCAAGGAACGGACGCTTCCTTCGGACCGCCTTCCAGCGGGCCCTCCGGGCGCTTCGTTCTTTCGTATTTCCAGCTTACCAGATGTTTTCCGCTCCGTTCTCCGGGGCTTCGTCATCCAACTCGCCGGTGTCTTCTGCGGCTTGACGCCCCGTCCGACGTTTCAAACTCTAGCCGATCCCCGCTCCGAAAAGCGAATCCGGCCGCAATCCGATAAACAGCGCACGCCGAATAAGCACCGAGCCGAGACGCGAAAAAGCGAAACGACCGGCACGAACCGGAAGTGGTGTTTCAAGGGATTGGCTGCCGCGGGGCCGTCCGCGCAGATGCGTGTCCGGTGCTCCATGACAGGCAGCTCGAAGAACACTAGACCTCTGGAGTGGCCGAGTCAAGCACGGCAAGCGAATTTTCGGTGCCGCCCGCGGTGCCGCCCTCGGCGCCCTCCCTGCCCTCGTCCGCCGGCAGCTGGAAGGCCAGGACGGCGACGTCGTCGTCGTGCTCCGAGGTCACGCCCATCGCCCGGAGGAGCCGGGCGCAGATCACCTCGGGGGCGCCGACCGCGCCGGTGAGGGTGCGGGCCAGCAGGTCGAGGCCCTGGTCGATGTCCTCGTCGCGGCGCTCGACCAGTCCGTCCGTATAGAGGACGCCGGTGGTGCCGGGGAGCAGGCGCAGGGTGTGGGAGACGTGCAGGCCGTCCCCGGTGCCGAGCGGGGGGCCGTTCTGCTCCTCACTGCGCAGGATGGTGCCGTCGGGGCAGCGCAGCAGCATGGGGAGGTGGCCGGCCGACGCGTAGGAGAGGGTGCGGCGGCTCGGGTCCCAGACGGCGTAGGTGCAGGTGGCGATCTGGTTGGCGTCGATCTCCATGGCGAGGCCGTCGAGCAGGCGCATCACCTCGTGCGGGGGGAGGTCGAGCCGGGCGTAGGCGCGTACGGCGGTGCGGAGCTGGCCCATCACGGCGGCGGCCCGCAGGCCCCGGCCCATGACGTCGCCGATGACGAGTGCCGTGCGACCGCCGTCGATGGCGATGACGTCGTACCAGTCGCCGCCGACCGCGGCCTCGGCGCCGCCCGGCTGGTAGGTGGCGGCGACCCGCAGGTCGGCGGGCTGGTCGAGCTTCTGCGGGAGCAGGCTGCGCTGGAGGGTGACGGCGGCCTCGCGCTGGCGGCGTTCGGCTTCGCGCAGGCGGGCGGCGGCGAGCACCTGGTCGGTGACCTCGGCCGCGAAGATCAGGACGCCGGCGGGTGGGCCCTCGGCGGGGGTGTCACCGGTGTCGCCCGGGCCGAGCGGGACGCAGGAGACGTTGTAGTAGCGGTTGCCGGTGAGCCCGAGGATGCAGCGCGCCTTGACGCTCCGGGGGCGGCCGCCGCGGATGACCTGGTCCATCAGGGGCAGGACGCCCATGGTGCCGAGTTCGGGGAGGGCCTCCCCCGCGGGCAGGCCGGTGGGGCGTTCGCCGAAGAGTTCGCGGTAGGCCCGGTTGGCGTAGCCGAGCTGGTGGAGCGGGCCGTAGGTGACGGCGACCGGGGCGGGGATGCGGTTGAGCACCTCGCGCAGGTTCTGCGGTTTGAGGGGGTCGAGGAGTTCGGCGGTGGCGGCGGGGCTGGTGGGGTCCCGGGGGCCGGGGACGACGATGCCGTCGGTGGAGGGCGTGCCCTCGTCGGTGCCGGCCCCGTTGGACGGGGCGGCACGCCAGGGGACTCCGGTGAGCCGGGCGCTCCAGCGCATGAGGTTCAAACGACGGCCGCTTCCTCGTTTTCCAGGCATATCATCACTTTTTGTGTGCACAGCATCACATGGGGTAATGACCAGTTCGGGCTGATCCTGTCAGGCGGAGGCCCGGTTCCGGAAGTCGCGCGCCCGGCGTGGCCGTCGGTTCGGCTCCGGACCCCTGGCGGCGGGGTCACTCATCGGGGGGCGTCCGGCCCGGCACCGGACGGCCGCTCCGGCCCGGAATCGAAACCGCCCTCGAAGGCCGAACGCGGGTTCTCCATCGCCCCCAGCGAGACCACCTCGCGGGAGAACACCCCGCCGAGCACCCAGTCCATCAGCACCCGGACCCGTCGCTCCGCGCTCGGCAGCCGCCGCAGGTGCCGGGCCCGGTGCAGCCACCACGCCCGCCGTCCGGTGAGCCGGCCGCCGCGCCGGGTGTGGGCGACGGCCCGGTGCAGCCCCAGCGAGGTGGAACAGGCGGCCGGCCCGGGGCGGTACTCGACGAGGCCCGGCGCGTGCGGTCCACCCGCCAGCGCGACCGCGATGTTGCGGGCGAGCAGCTCGGCCTGGGCGAAGGCGTGCTGGGCGTTGGGCGCGCAGGGTGCGCCGTCCGCGTTCGGGTCGGGTACGGCGGCGCAGTCGCCGGCCGCCCAGACCCCGGGCAGTGCCCGCCCGTCCGGGCCGACGGCCTGGAGGGTGGCCAGGCAGCGGACCCGGCCGGCCGTGTCCAGCGGCAGGTCGGTGTCGCGCAGCAGCGGCGAAGGCCGGACGCCCGCCGTCCAGACCAGGGTGCGGGCGCCGAAGCGGCTGCCGTCGGAGAGCGTGGCGACCCCGTCGGCGGCGGACTCCAGGGTGGTGCGCAGGCGGACGTCGACACCGCGTTCGCGCAGCTGGCCGAGGGTGTGCTCGGCGAGGTCGGCGGACTCCTCGGCGAGGATCCGGTCGCCGGACTCGACCAGGACCCAGCGCAGGTCCTCGGCGCGGACGTTGTGGTAGCTCCGCACGGCGGTGCGGGCCATGTCCTCCAGCTCGGCCAGCGCGCCGACGCCCGCGTAGCCGGCGCCGACGAAGACGAAGGTGAGCGCGGACTGCTGCAGGGCCGGGTCGCGGGTGGCGGAGGCGAGGTCGAGCTGCTCCAGCACGTGGTTGCGCAGGTGCACCGCCTCGCCGACGGTGGAGAAGCCGAGCCCGTGCTCGGCCAGGCCCGGCACCGGAGCGGTGCGGGAGACCGACCCCGGGGCCACCACCAGGACGTCGTAAGGGAGTTCGAGCGGCGCCGGGGTCTCGCCGGGGCTCGCGGCGTCGGCCAGGGCGCGCCGGGCGGCGTGTTCGACGCGGGTGATCCGGGCGGTCACCACCCGGCAGTGCGGCAGGGCCCGGCGCAGCGGGACGACCACGTGCCGGGGATCGATCGAACCGGCCGCGACCTCGGCCAGCAGCGGGTGGTAGGTGGAGTACGCCTGGGGCTCGACCACGGTGATCTCCACCTCGCGGCGCCGCAGCTGTTCCCGCAGGACGCGCTGGAGGTGGAGTGCGGTGGCCATCCCGGCGCAGCCGCCGCCGACGATCAGGATCCTGATGGTGCACCTCCTGCCGGTGTGACGATTCGTCCCGGCCTCGCGGCCGGGGGTGTCCCCCCATCACGCCCCCCTATGAAGGACCGTCGGGGGTGGTCTTGTCCACAGTCCGTACGGGGCTGGTTGCGACGGAAGTGACGGGCGTGGCCAGTTGTGCTTCCCGGGCGACTTTCTGACGCACTTTCGGCTTCGAAGAGCCGTGAACTATGGTCGGATTGTGTGCCGGAGCGGCCACCGCCATGACAACCGGCGGCGACGCACCGTGGAGCGGCCACTACGGCCAGTTCCAGCGTTGGCGCGAGATCCCGACTGGGGGAGAGTCATCCGGGGAAGGGTAGTTCCCGGACGAGGCCCCGGTCGGTGCCGACGCGCCGAGCCGGACGCCGATGCGGTCCGGCGGCACGACCGTGGTCACCGGAACGCGACGGGCGGCACGAGCAATGGGTCATCTGGTCACTTCTGACGAGCTGAGCTGCACCGGGGGGTGCAGGGGCGGGCGACGACAGGGTCCGGTTTCGGACGCCTGCGGGGGAGAGTTGGGATGATGGAACAGAAGCAGGCATTGGGGCGGGCGAGCACACCGCACGCCGGACAGGGCATGGTCCCGGAGCAGCGCGGCCCGGTGGACCTGCCACCGGGCGGGATGTCGTACGCGGCGGTCCCGTACCGGACGGAGCCCCCGCAGGCCACCGCGCCGGTGCCCGGGGCCCGGCTCCGGGTCGACGCGCGGCGGAACCTGGAGAGCGTGCTGCGCGCGGCCCGGGAGGTGTTCGGCGAGTTCGGCTACGGCGCTCCGATGGAGGAAGTGGCGCGCCGGGCCGGGGTCGGGGTCGGCACGGTCTACCGGCGGTTCCCGAGCAAGGAGGTGCTGGTCCAGCGGATCGCCGCCGAGGAGGTGGCCTGGCTGACCGCGCAGGCGCGGGAGTCGCTGTACGGCGGCGACGGCGCCTGGGAGGCACTGGCCGGCTACCTGGCCCGGGCGGTCGGCACCGGGGCGGGGCGGCTGCTGCCGCCGGAGGCGTTCCGGTACGCGGAGGAGCTGGGCCGGGTGCCCGAGCAGCGGGCTCCGGAGGCGCCGGCTGCCGTGCGCTTCGACCTGCGCGGCGAGGAGTCGCACTCCGGGGCGCCGGTCGAACCCTCGGCGGCGGACGCCGATCCGCGGCTGCTGCTGCAACTGCTGGCCGCCCTGGTGGCGCGGGCCGGTGCGGCGGGCGAACTGCGGCCGGGCGTCACGGTGTCGGACGTGGTGCTGGTGCTGACCGCGTCGGTACCGGTGCACGCGGCGCGGCCCTCGGTCACGGCGCCGCCGTCGGCCGGTTTCACGGCGACCGGTCCGCAGCCCGACGGTCAGTCGGCTCCGGGGCCGTCGGACCGGCTGCTGCAGCTCCTGTTGGACGGTCTGCGGGCCCGCTGACCCCGGCTCGGACCGCCCCGGGGCACGGGGCGGTGCCGGTCGCGTCGGTACGGGCGTCGGTCCAGGCACGGTCGACGCACCCGACGCACCCGACGGGCCCGGGAGTTGGACGGGAGCCGGGCAGGACTCGGACGGGAATCGGACGGGAATCGGACGGGACTCGGACGGGAGTTGCGCGGGACACCGGCGCGCGGACAGGGCACGCGCGCCGGGTGCGGCCATCGTGCGACCCCGCGCAACACGCTGGGCGAACACGGCGCGAGGGCCCCTCGGAAGAGTGGGTACCGGCCGGTCCGGCTACCGCCCGTCCCTGCGCTATGCCATCCTTTGCCCGTGGTTGGAGCCAATGTCCCGATGCGCGCCCTTCGCGCGCCGTCGGCGCCGTACGCCGGGGAACCGTGCGCCTACGCACTCCCGCGCGCCCTGCCACACTACGGGGGCTGTCGTGGAATCTGGGGTCCGTTGTGAGCGCCGAGGAACAGAACGACTACGGGTACGGCCTCGACTTCGGGGGCTACTCCGGTAGCGCGGCCGAAGGGTCCGCCGCGGGCCCCGGCGGCACCGGGGCCGCCCAAGTACCCGGCGCCGCAGCCGGTTCGGGCCCGACCCCCGGTTCGAGCCCCGGACACGTCCCCGACCAGGCCGGGATGCCCAGCCGCGAGACGCTGTCCGCCTCCGCCGCCGCGCTGCCGCCCGGCCGGGTGCCCGGCCAGGCCCCCGCCGGCCGCGGCCGCGTCGCCCCCGAGGCCTTCGTCGGCGACGGGCGGACCGCCCGGCCCGGCGCCCGGCCCACCGTCCCGGCCCCCGCCGACCCGGTCGACGGCGACCGCCCGCCCTCCGACGCCGAGTTGACCGCCCGGGTCCGGGCCGGCGACGACCGCGCGTACGAGGAGATCTACCTCCGGCACGCCGACTCGGTGCGCCGCTACGCCCGCACCTGCTGCCGGGACAGCTTCACCGCCGAGGACCTCGCCGGCGAGGTCTTCGCCCGCACCCTGCAGGCGCTCAAGGCGGGCAAGGGGCCCGAGTTCGCCGTCCGCGCCTACCTGCTGACCGCCGTGCGCAACGTCGCCGCCGCCTGGACCCGCAGCGAACGGCGCGAACAACTCGTCGACGACTTCGGCGTGTTCGCCCAGACCTCGGCCGCCGTGGTCGACTACGACCTGGCCGACCCCGGCGCCGACGCCTGGGCGATGGCGATGGCCGACCAGCGGATGGTCATGCAGGCCTACGCCGAACTGCCCGAGGACGACCGGATGGTGCTCTGGCACACCGAGGTCGAGCAGGAATCGCCCAAGACCGTCGCCGTGATGCTCGGCAAGACCGCCAACGCCACCGCCGTCCAGGCCCACCGGGCCCGCGACCGACTGGCCGCCGCCTTCCTCCAGGCCCACGTCTCCGGCAGCCAGGCCGGCAGCTGCGAGGCCTACGCCAACCGGCTCGGCGCGTACGCCCGCGGCTCACTGCGCAAGCGGGCCTCGGCCGAGGTCGGACGGCACCTCAAGGAGTGCGACCGCTGCACGGCGGCCTGCCTCGAACTCGCCGAGATCAACACCGGCCTGCGCGCGCTGCTGCCCGGCGGCGTGCTGGTCTGGGTCGGGGTCGGCGGGTTCAGCGCCGCCGCGGCCGCCCTGGGCGGGGCCGCCGCCGTCGGCGGCGCCGCCGCGGGCACGGCGGCC
>NZ_JBHZCY010000231.1:0-6380 GCF_042786665.1 Kitasatospora sp. NPDC059146
GACCACCGTCGCCCCGGCGACCTGGCACTCGTCGCGCAGCCCGTCCATCAGCTCGGTGGCCCAGGTGGTCGGCAGGTCGTCCTGGCCGAGGTGCAGCACGTCGGGCCGGGCCGCGTGGGCGACGTCGGCGCGGTCGTTGACGGCCAGCAGCTTGCCGTGCCGGCGGCAGGCGTCGGCGAAGACCTCCAGCGCCGCCAGCTCCTGCTTGGCCTCCAGGCCCTTGTCACGGAGCTGGACGATGTCCACCCCGCCGGCCAGCGCCGCGTCCAGGAACTCGGCCAGGTCGCCCTGCTCGCGCCGGGCGTCGGTGCACAGGTAGAGCCGGGCGTCGGCCAGGCGGGCCCGCAGCGTGTCCGCCGCCATCAGATCAGCATCGCCTGGGCGCGGCGCTTGACCTCGGTGCCGCGGTTCTCCCGGAGCGCCTGGATCGGGCTGCCGGGCAGCGACGGGTCCTCGGTGAAGAGCCACTCCAGGATCTCCACGTCGTTGTACCCGCAGTCCCGCAGGACGGTCAGGGTGCCGGACAGGTGCTTGACCAGCCCCTGGCCGTCGATGAACGCCGCCGGGACCTGCAGCGACTTGTTCGGCCCGCGCCGGACGGCGATCAGGCCACCGTTCTTGACCAGGTCACGCACTTCGGTGACCCGGACCCCCCACTGCTCCGAGATGTCGGGCAGGTACACCCACTCGGTGACCAGGGCTTCAATCTTGCTTTCGATCTCACTCACGCCACCAGACTGCCACCTCCGCGGCCCGCCGCGCACCAAGTGCTACCCGGCGACGGCTCCCTTGAGCGCCACCGAGGGGTCCGCGGCGAGCGCCCGGTCGAGCACCGCACCGCGTTCGATCAGCTTCCGGCCCTGGGTGAGGTCGCGCGGCCGGTCCACGGCCAGCAGCGCGCTCGGCACCCCGTCGCGCAGCCAGAGCACCGACCACGCGGACTCCTGCGGGCTGCCGCGCCACAGCAGTTCGTCGCCCTCGGCGTGCCGGCCGGCGTACTGGACCATCCGCCCGAACTGCTCGGACCAGAAGTACGGCACCGGGTCGTACGGCGTGTCCGCCCCGAGCACGGCGGCGGCCGCGGCGGAGCCGGACTGCAGCGCGTGGTCCCAGTGCTGGACGGCCAGCCGGGCGCCGGAGCGCGCCGAGGGGTAGCTGACGCAGTCCCCGGCCGCGAACACCCCGGGCAGGCCGGTGCGCAGCCGCCCGTCCACCACGACCGCGCCGGAGGCGTCCAGCTCGACGCCCGAGCCGGCCAGCCAGCCGGTCGCGGGCCGGGCGCCGATGCCGACCACCACCTCGTCGGCGGGCAGGTGGGAGCCGTCGGCCAGCAGCACCGCCCCCGGCTCGACGGCGGCCACCCCGACCCCGCAGCGCAGGTCGACCCCGGCCTCGGCGTACCAGGCGGCCATCGCCGAGCCGACCCCGGTCGGCAGCGCGCCCGGCACCGGCGCCGGACCGGCCTCGACCACGGTGACCTCGCAGCCGGCCTGCCGCGCGGCGGTGGACACCTCGGCGCCGATCCAGCCCGCGCCGACCAGCACCAGCCGCAGGCCGGGGCGCAGCAGCGCGCGCAGCGCCAGGGCGTCGTCCAGGGTGTGCAGCAGATGGGCGCGCTCGGCTCCGGGCAGGGCGCGCGGGGTGGCGCCGGTGGCGATCACCAGCGCGTCGTACGGGAGGTCCCCGCCGTCGGTGTGCAGCACGCCGGGGGCGAGCCCGGTGGCCCGGCGGCCGGTGAGCAGCTCGATACCGAGCCGCCCGTAGTCGATGTCCAGGGTGGTGGCGTCGGCCTTGCCGAGCAGCACGTCCTTGGAGAGCGGCGGCCGGTCGTACGGCGCGTGCCGCTCCTCGCCGACCAGGACGATCCGCCCCCGCCAGCCGCCCTGCCGCAGCTGCAGGGCGCACTGCGCCCCGGCCAGCCCGGCCCCGACGACGACGACCACCCGATCCGTTCCGCTCAGCTCTGCCACGCCCGTCACTGTACCCAGCGCCGCTGAACCGGCTCTGAGCCGCTCATCCGCGGAGCCGGGCGGGCGGCCCCGTCTCACGCCTCGCACGGCCCTTCGGGCGGGCCGATCCCCGGAGTTAAGGTGGACGCACCACACGGGAGCCCGGCGGACCGGGCTGAGAGGCGGGCTGGCACGGCCTGCGACCGTCCGAACCTGATCCGGGTCATACCGGCGAAGGGAGAAGAGCAGCTTTGTCACGCATGCCATCGGGCAGCCGCGCCGACGTGCTGGTGATCGGCGGGGGCGTCATCGGCCTCGCGGTCGCCTGGCGCGCCGCGCAACGCGGGCTGCGGAACGTGATCGTGGTCGACCCCGGCCACGGCCGGGGGGCGGCCGGGGTCGCCGCCGGGATGCTCGCCCCGGTCACCGAGCTGCAGTACGGCGAGGAGCCGCTGCTGCACCTGGGGACGGCCTCCAACCGGCGGTACGAGTCCTTCGCCGCCGAGCTCACCGAGGCCAGCGGCGGCCTGGACACCGGCTACCGCCGGTGCGGCACCATCGCCGTCGCGCTGGACTCCGACGACCGCGCGGAACTGCGCGAACTGCACGCCTTCCACCTGCGGCTGGGCCTGGACTCCAGCTGGCTGACCGGCCGGGAGGCCCGCCGACTGGAGCCGATGCTCGCCCCCGGCGTGCGCGGCGGCCTGCACGTCGCGGACGACCACCAGGTGGATCCGCGCCGGCTGCTCACCGCCCTGGTCGCCGCCTGCGAGCGGGCCGGCGTCCGGCTGCACCGGGCCGAGGCCGTCGAGCTGCTGGTGGACGGCGGCCGCGCGGTCGGCGCCCGGCTGGACGACGGGGAGTCCCTGGCCGCCGAGCAGGTGGTCCTCGCCGCCGGCCCGCACAGCCACCGGCTGCCCGGCCTGCCCGAGGGCGTACTGCCCGCGGTACGCCCGGTGAAGGGGCAGATCGTCCGGCTGCACGTCCCGGAGGCCTACCGGCCGTTCCTGTCCCGCAACGTCCGCGCGGTGGTGCGCGGGCAGCACCTGTACCTCGTCCCCCGGGAGAACGGCGAGCTGGTGATCGGCGCGACCACCGAGGAACAGGGCTACGACACCACCGTCACCGCCGGCGGGGTGTACGAACTCCTGCGCGACGCCCACGAGTTGGTACCGGGTATCACCGAACTCCCGCTGCGCGAGACCTCCGCCGGGCTGCGCCCCGGCTCGCCGGACAACGCCCCGCTGCTGGGCCCGACCGCACTGCCCGGACTGGTCGCCGCCACCGGCCACTACCGCAACGGCGTGCTGCTCACCCCGGTCACCGCCGACCTGCTCGCCGACTACCTGGCGACCGGCGAAGTCCCCGACCTGGCACGGCCGTTCACGCCGACCCGGTTCTCCCCCGAAACCCCCGTCGCGAAGGCCTGCGCATGACCGAGACCGCCCCGAACGAGACCGCCCCGAACGAGATCGCCCTGACCGTCAACGGCGAGCCCCGCCGGGTGCCCGCCGCCACCACCCTCGCCGCACTGGTGGCCACCGTCAGCGCCGCCAACACCGGCGTCGCCGCCGCCCTCAACGAGGCCGTGGTGCCGCGCGGTTCGTGGCCCGGGACGACGCTGGGCAGCGGCGACCGGATCGAGATCCTGACCGCCGTCCAGGGAGGCTGAACCATGGCCGACGACCTGCTGACCATCGCCGGGACGACCTTCTCCTCCCGGCTCATCATGGGCACCGGCGGCGCGCCGAGCCTGGAGGTCCTGGAGCGCGCCCTGCTCGTCTCCGGCACCGAACTGACCACCGTGGCCATGCGCCGGGTGAACGCGAGCACCCAGGGCTCCGTCCTGGACGTGCTGACCCGCAACGGCATCCGGGTGCTGCCCAACACGGCCGGCTGCTTCACCGCCGGCGAGGCGGTGCTGACCGCCCGGCTGGCCCGCGAGGCGCTCGGCACGGACTGGGTGAAGCTGGAGGTGATCGCCGACGAGCGGACCCTGCTGCCGGACCCGATCGAGACCCTGGAGGCCGCCGAGACGCTGGTCGACGACGGCTTCACGGTGCTCCCGTACACCAACGACGACCCGGTGCTGGCCCGCAAGTTGGAGGACGTCGGCTGTGCGGCGATCATGCCGCTGGGCTCGCCGATCGGCTCCGGGCTGGGCATCCGCAACCCGCACAACTTCCAGCTGATCGTGGAGAGTGCGGGCGTCCCGGTGATCCTGGACGCGGGCGCCGGCACCGCCTCCGACGTCGCGCTGGCGATGGAACTGGGCTGCGCAGCGGTGATGCTCGCCTCCGCGGTGACCCGGGCCCAGGACCCGGTGCTGATGGCCGAGGCGATGCGGCACGCCGCCGAGGCGGGCCGGCTCGCCCACCGGGCCGGCCGCATCCCGCGCCGCTTCCACGCCGAGGCCTCCTCGGCGATGGCCGGCCGCGCCGACCTGGACACCCGCGAGCGGCCCGCGTTCTGAACCCGTCGCGGATGTCACAAGCCGGTCCCGGAGGCGGTGTCCGCCGGGACCGGCCCCCGCCCGCCGCACTAGACTCCCCCGAGTGGACATGGCACTGCACGACCCCCTGATCGGCACCGTGCTCGACAACCGGTACCGGGTCGAGCAGCGCATCGCGACCGGCGGGATGTCCACCGTGTACCGGGCCACCGACACCCGGCTGGACCGGGTGGTCGCCCTCAAGGTGATGCACCCCCAGCTCGCCGGGGACGAGGGCTTCACCGCCCGCTTCATCCGCGAGGCCAAGGCGGTCGCCAAGCTCACCCACCCCAACGTGGTCAACGTCTTCGACCAGGGCGCGGACGGCGGAAACGTTTTCCTCGCCATGGAGTACGTGCCCGGCCGCACCCTGCGCGACCTGCTGCGCGACCGCGGCGCGCTGTCCGTCCGGGCCGCGCTGGACGTGCTGGAGCCGGTGCTCGCCGCCCTCGGCGCCGCCCACCGGGCCGGGCTGGTCCACCGGGACGTCAAGCCGGAGAACGTGCTGATCACCGGGAGCGGCCTGGTCAAGGTCGCCGACTTCGGCCTGGTCCGGGTGCTGGGCAGCGCCGACGGCGCGCCCACCTCGACCAGCACCGCCACCGGCGGCACCGTCATGGGCACGGTCTCCTACCTGGCCCCCGAGCAGATCCTCCCGGACGCCCCCACCGACCAGCGGGTGGACGTCTACGCGGCCGGCATCCTGCTGTACGAGATGCTCACCGGCCGCCGCCCGCACACCGGCGACAACCCCGTCCAGGTCATGTACAAGCACCTGCACGAGGACGTCCCCGCCCCCTCGCTGACCGCCCCCGCCGTCGCCCCGGCGCTGGACGCCATAGTGGCCGGCGCCTGCGCCCGGGCCGCCGACGCCCGCCCGTACGACGCGGTGGAGCTGCTCGCCGCCCTCCAGCGGGTCCGCCGCACGCTCACCCCGGAGGAGCTGGACGCCGAGCCGCCGGCCTCCACCCACCCCAGCCCGCGCTACCCGACCAGCGAGCCGACCTCGGTGATCCAGCCGCTCCCCGGGCCCGCCGACGCCCCGCCGGCCGAGCGCACCAGCGTGCTGGAGGTGCCGGCCGAGCTGATGGACCAGCTGCTGGTCGAGCCCCGCCCGTACGACGAGCCGACCCCGGTCAGGACCCGTCGGCCCGGCCGACCGCGCCGGCTCCCGCGCAAGCCGCTGCTCTGGGCGGCCGCGCTGACCGCCCTGGTGCTGGCGGTCGGCGGGGTCACCTACGGGATCTCCGAGGGGCTGTACGGCGCGGTGCCGAGCGTGCTCGGCAAGGACCGCTCGCAGGCACAGCGGGTCCTGGACGGCGAGGGCATGCACGGCCGCTTCGTGGAGGTGTTCAGCGAGTCCGTCCCGGCCGGGCAGGTGATCTCCACCGATCCCGGGGTGGGCGCGCGCACCCGCAAGAGCGACCCGGTGACGGTCACCCTCTCCAAGGGCCCCAAGCGGATCGCCGTGCCGGACGTCACCGGCAGGAGCGCGGACGACGCGGCCGCCGCGCTGGCCGGCGCCCAGCTGACCAGGGGCGGGGTGACCCAGACCTACAACGACACCGTGCCGGAGGGCTCGGTGATCAGCAGCACGCCGGCCGCCGGGCAGCAGCTGCCGGAGAACGCCGCGGTCTCGCTGGTGGTCAGCAAGGGCATGGTGCCGGTCCCGGACGTCACCGGGATGGCCCGGGACGACGCCCAGAGGGCGCTGCAGGCGGCGGGCTTCACCATGAAGGCCTCGACCGACTGGACGCTCGGCATGGGCAAGGTGAGCGGCCAGTCCCCGACGGCCGGGGAGCGGCGCCCGCAGAAGTCCGTGGTGACGGTCAACTTCTCGCTGTTCTAGTAGTGCTTTGTTAGGTCGGGGCTGGTCTTGGTCTGGGCAGTGGTCGCTGGCAGGTCGGGCATGTGCCGTTCCAGGTGGCCAGGAGGTGTTG